>JBDUDE010000652.1:0-10605 GCA_040003105.1 Mucilaginibacter sp.
ATGCCAATCCGTTGGGCATCGAATGGTTAATAATAATACAATCGGTTAATCAGAGCCATCTGTGACTTGTTTTTTGACCACAGATGACACTTATAAATTCGGCGACTTATTTTGCAATCGTATATGTATTTATCATCTCAAGCGTACCATTCGGATTATGGCGCAGTTCCGTTACTTTCACATTTCTTAAATGCGTTTTGCCTGATAGCTCTGTGTCGTGATAAAAAACATGCCATTCCGCTTTTATTTGTCAGGGTAACAAAAATAAAATAATTATGCAATCGATTGCATAATTATTTTATACTTTAGCATTTGTAAGGACTTTTAGCGCGGGCTAATATCACAGGTGCGACCAACACCCAATAAAATTATAAACCATACAACATGAATATAGCTCCTAAACTGGCTATTGTAACCGGCGGTGCATCAGGTATAGGGCTTGCCGCAACCAGGGCCTTTGTAAAAAACGGCACCAGGACAGTTATCATTGGCCGTAGCGAAGAAAAGTTGCAAAAGGCGGCAAATGAAATGGGCGAATTGTGCAGCTATAAGGTTTATGACCTTAAACACACAGCCGGCATACCGGATTTGGTTGATGCCCTTGTAAAGGAATTTGGAACCCCGGATATTTTGGTAAACAATGCCGGCGTAAACATGAAGAAACCTTTTACAGAAGTTACTGATCAGGATTTCCAGGAGATTATTCAAACCAACCTGCTCTCTGTATTTTCATTGAGCCGCGAGGTTGTTAGATATATGCTTGAAAAAGGAAGCGGCAGCATCGTTAATATCAGCTCGATGGCGTCCCAATACGGCATACCATACGTGATTGCGTATACCGCTGCTAAATCGGCTATTGAGGGAATTACCCGCGCCATGGCTACTGAACTTTCTCCCCGCGGCATACGAGTTAATTGTGTTGCTCCCGGTTTTATCGCGACGGCCATGTCAGGCGCCGCATTGGATAGCGATCCTGAAAGAAAAAATAAGGTATTGTCGAGGACGCCAATGGGCAAGCTTGGTGACGTTGACGATGTGGCTGCCGCCATTCTATATCTGGCGTCAGACGCAGCTAAATTTGTTACCGGCGTTGTGTTGCGGGTAGACGGTGGCAACGCTATTGGTTTTTAAACAATATGATAAAACGATTTATGACATTCAGGGCGAGCCGGCGTAAAATAAATATTGCTTTTTTTATTGTTTTGGTAGTTTTTTGCCTGCAAACAACCGTGTGTACAGCACAGGTACGCCTACCACATTTGATAAGCGATGGAATGGTTTTGCAGCGCGATGTGAAACTGAATTTATGGGGATGGGCATCGCCAAACGAACGTATTACAATTCAATTTAACAACCATACCGCAAAAATTATTGCTGATGCCGCCGGGAACTGGAAAACGATACTGGAACCTGTGAAAACCGGCGGGCCATATCAAATGGACATCAGCGCTAGTAATCATATTACAATTAAAAATATTTTGGTGGGTGATGTTTGGTTTTGTTCGGGCCAATCCAACATGGTTATTAATATGGAGCGCGTTAAGGAAAAGTATCCAAACGATATAGCCACAGCTAACTATCCGCAGATAAGAAACTTTTTTGTTTCGACAGTAGCTGATGTTCGGAATGTACATACGGATTTACCCCCCGGTAAGTGGACAGACGCCACCCGAACTAATATACTCTCCTTTGGCGCGGTATCATATTTCTTTGCCAGGAATTTATATTTAAAATATCATGTCCCCATCGGCATTATAAATTCGAGCGTAGGTGGCACCCCTATCCAGGCCTGGATAAGCGCTGAAGGCTTAAAAGTGATACCCAAATACGCAGATAGGTTGACTCAATTTAAGGATACCGCGTATCTTAATACCTTGGTAAAGCCGGTGAAGCCCATCGTCGGACAAAAAGCCGAAAGCAAACAATCAGACAAAGGACTCAGCGGTGACCTAAAATGGTACGATGTTAACTATCAGCCCATCGGCTGGCACAACTTCTGGCTCCCCGGCTATTGGGCCGACCAGGGGATAAAAGGCCTAAACGGTGTAGTTTGGTTTCGGAAAGAAATACAGGTGCCAAGCCGTATGGCCGGTAAACCTGCAAAATTGTTTGTAGGCCGGATAGTCGATGCCGACGAAACCTTTGTTAATGGCGTGAAGGTGGGAAATATTACTTACCAATACCCGCCCCGAAGGTATGTTATACCCGCCGATGTACTCAAGGCCGGTAATAATATAATTGTAGTAAGAATCACCAACACATCCGGGAAGGGTGGCTTTGTGCCGGATAAGCGTTACGAACTGACTGATGACACCACTACCATTGATATCCGCGGTGATTGGGAGTACAAAGTGGGGCAGGTTTTTGACTCTGCGAGCGAGGCAAGCAAAGCCGTAGCGCCATTTTCTGCGCAAAACGAACCTGTCGGATTGTACAATACAATGGTGGCGCCCGTTATCAATTACGCTATAAAAGGCTTTGTATGGTACCAGGGCGAAGCAAATACTTCCAGCCCGAAAGAATACAACCAATTACTGCCCGCTTTAATTAATGATTGGCGCGCAAAGTGGAACAACGCAGAGCTGCCTTTTTTATATGCCCAATTGCCCAATTTTATGGAAGTGCAATATTCGCCGTCTGAAAGCCATTGGGCCGAAGTGAGGGAGGCGCAATTGCATGCACTGTCGGTATCAAACACAGGCATGGCAGTAGCCATTGACGCGGGCGAATGGAATGATATACATCCCTTAGACAAAAAAGATATCGGTGATCGCCTGGCGCTTGCGGCCGAAAAAGTAGCCTATAGCGAGAATCAGCTCGTTTTTTCGGGGCCGATTTTTCAATCGGCTACTGTTGAGGGTACTAAAGTTATCCTAAGGTTTAATAACATTGGTTCGGGCCTGGTAATAAAGGACGGCACAGAACTTAACCAGTTTGCTATTGCAGGTGCCGACAAGAAATTTGTTTGGGCAAAGGCAATGATTGACGGAGATAAGGTCGTGGTATCGGGTGAGGGTATACCAAACCCGCTGTATGTGCGGTATGCATGGGCAGATAACCCGGAAGGGGCAAACTTATACAATAAAGAAGGCCTCCCTGCATCGCCGTTCAGGACAGACGGCCAGTAGAATATCCGACAGATAATTGAAAACTATAAACCATGAAAAAGGCTGTTTACTTACTTATTTTCGCTACCCTGCATGCTGCCGGCCAAAGTACAAGCCCGCCTTCAACGGGGAACAATCAGGCACCGGTAACTTTTACGGCAGAGCAGGACCATCAAAACATGATGGACCAATTGGGCATTAAGGCGCTTCGCCCCGGTCCAAGCGGTAACGAGAACGATGCCAATCACGCCAATTACGATGAATCGAAAGCTAATCCTTGCCCTGCTTTGCCGGAAGTGCTTACCTTAAAAAATGGCAAAAAAGTAACTACATCTGATACATGGTGGAAAATGCGCCGCCCCGAAATAGTGGAAGAAATGGAGCGCGAGGTTTACGGCAGGCTGCCAAAAAATATACCTAAAGTAACCTGGGAAACTAAATTTATCGACCATGAGTATATTGGCTTTAGCCCCGTAATAGCAAAGCAATTGATAGGCCATGTTGATAACACTGCTTACCCGTGGATTACCGTCGATATAGAAATGACCGTTGTTTTGCCTGCGAATGCAAAAGGCCCCGTGCCCTTACTGATGATGTTTGGCCCGGCACGTGCGCCATCGCCAAGCCAGCCCAACCCGGCACAGGTGGATGAATTAAACAGTGCCCTTAAAAAATTGCTGGTACAACAGGCCCCGGCCTTGCAAAAAGTATTTGACGAGCATCCGGCTTATCAAATGCTCACCGCATCGTACCCATTTTTCGGCCCCCAACGGCAACCAACGCCTGGCCCGGTAGATCAGCCGGGTGTAAACGGCGTAAACAACGATCCGCCCACCAATGAGCAACTAATTGCCGCCGGCTGGGGTTTTGCTTATATTAACCCGGGCAGCATACAAGCAGATAACGGTGCAGGCTTAACACGCGGAATAATAGGTCTTGTTAACAAAGGCCAACCGCGCAAGCCCGACGATTGGGGCGCCTTGCGCGCCTGGGCCTGGGGAGCAGCCCGTGGTTTGGACTACCTGGAAGCAAATGAGCCGCAAGTTGATGTTAAGCATGTGGGGATTGAAGGCGTTTCGAGGTATGGTAAAGCCGCACTTGTTACTATGGCGTTTGAACCCCGCTTCGCGATGGGGTTGATAGGTTCATCGGGCGAAGGTGGCGTTAAACTAAACCGCAGGAATTGGGGTGAAGCCGTTGAAAGTTTGACAGGTGGCGAATATTATTGGATGGCAGGTAACTTTATGAAATATGGCGCGGCCGAAGCGAAGTTTGGGAGTAAAACAGGCTGCGATTTGCCGGTAGATTCGCATGAGCTGATTGCATTATGCGCGCCCAGGCTGATTTTTGTGAGTTATGGTATCCCTGAAAAGGGCGACGCTAAATGGCTCGACCACCAGGGAAGCTACATGGCCGAGGTTGCGGCAGGTACGGTGTACAAATTGCTTGGCGTAAAAGATCTTGGTGTTTCAAACGACTATAATACTGAAAAAATGCCGCCGGTAAACAGTCCGATGTTAGACGGGCAATTAGCATGGCGCCAGCATGATCAGGGGCACCAGGACCAGGCGAACATGAAGTGGTTTTTGAAATGGGCAAATAAAAATATGAGCCGTTAGTAGGCGGAACCGGTTTGGTAATAACTTTTAAGCCAAAAGCAGGTGTTGGCAGTGCCGGTATGTTTAGCGTTGACGAGAGCCGGTTCATCAATGGCAAATTGCAACCCGGAAGACGCATGAATGGCGACCAGGACCACCAGGGCAGGCACCTGCGGATATCACAGGGAGAATACGGCATACAGCGAGTTAAACTGTATACCTATCAATAAAACCGCGATAAATTTACTGAAGAATTCCAACCACAGTAGGCACGGAGAAAAACCAAGGAAATCGCGGAAAAAACATCGGGTTATTCGGCGAGTGGATTTAAACATTGTTCTGGCTCTTTACATCCCGGTTTAAGCCCTTAAACATTTTTATCCCCTTAAATCTATTTCTACTCTATTATAAGTGATGTAATTCCATGCGGCAGCATATTAATCGAAGTCCCAGCCTCTTCACCCGGCGTTTCATCTGCAACGCATGTTCTTATAGATTTTGGCTTAAAAGAAGGAAATGCCAGATTTACCTTTTCCGGTTTATCCGATAAAGATCGCAGGCGAATAATCATCGACTTTCCATCTTCAGATGTTTTGATGATCGAAATAAAAACGTTCACATTATCGATTTTCATCAAAGTGTTCAGGCTTATTTTTTCTTTAACCGGAGTAGCAATCAGCGGCTGTGCTTGTTCAAGCCCAAAACGATTAGCCTTAACCGCATCATATGCATATTGATGAGGCAACATCCTGTAACGGAAATTCAATTTACCTTCCTGCGACAGCGGAAAATTTGTATGCCAGTGATTATTAAGCGCCCATGAGTATATGGTTGAACTTAATGGCAAATGTTGGATCCATTCAGGCGAATGAAGTGCTCCTCCAATAATATTAGCAGTCATATTGCCACTTTCGAAAGTAGGGGCATCCAGTGAGCACCAGGTTATTCCCTTGCCTTCATTTGATATATCAAGCCAGCGCTGGAAACAGATCCAATTCCGGTTTGCAGCAGGAAGTTGATCAGCATCTATTTCAACCACACTCCACGGGACATCGACGCGCGTACGCCCGTTTGGAATGTTAAATGCAAATCCAAAATGGATACCTTCCTTTTCCTTTATTGCTATTTTATCTACCAGATTATTAATTTCAACTTCCGGCATTCCGGCTATAACACGAACTTCCCGTGTTAGCTTATTGCAACCATCAGCTTTTGAATTCACCTCGATAGACGCAAGAAGTGGCCCATTCTCTTTAATTACAGTTTGTACGTCTGTTGGCCCCGTTGCTTTTACCAGCTTTTGTGAAAGTGTATTGATTGATATAGTTGCATTTGCCGCATATTGCGGTCCACCTGAAGCCGGCTTCCCGCCCCCAAGAAGATATCTGAAACTATTCACGTTACTGGCTTCACCGGGATTCACAAATTCAACGCCCGTTTTATCTTTTAAACTGGTAATATCCCCGGTAACAGGATCGATCATAACTTTAACCAATCCATTGTCCAGGATATTCCCATTTGCCATCCTTATGTTAGATTTCTCCTCACCTTCAGTACTCAGCGTGTAGTTTTCCGTTCCCAGTGCAGGAATATCAGACGCTAAAAATACCAATTCACCAGTGCTCAACCTTTGTGACTTAACCAGTTTATTATTTTCATCCCTTACAGACAAAACTGCTTCACTTTGGTCGCGTGAAAGTGTTATCAACCCATTGCGTACCCACGACAAAGTATTAAAAACACAGATAATATTTGACTTATCGGTTGATACGGTGCTAAGTGCGTTGGCAAGAAGCTGAATACTGCTCTTTTCGGCGGTTTTAAAGAAATTTTTCTTTACCCCCCATATTTCATCCTGCATATCGACCTGGTAAGGGTTCATATAACACCATGTGTGTTCTGATCCCATGAGTACATTGCGCCAGGCTTCATTCATTTCTGAACGCGGCGCTTTTTCACGTGGGCGCAATATTGACCAAAGAACGTCTGTCTGAATCAAGCGCTCTTTCGACTTCCGGTTCATAGATGTTTCTTTAGCAGCCGAGCCCAGGCCATCTGTCCAATACTCTGTAAAATCACCCCTGAATGACGGAATTATGTCTCCATATTTTTTCTCAAATGTCGACATGATATCTGTTGAGCTTGCGATAACCAGGTGTGGAAACGCATATTCTTCATTCCAGCTTTTTACGGCGTCGGGCAGGTCAGCATCTATTGGTGTATTATCTGCCATTGCCCATGTCATTGGAAATAAATCATAGGGATAACTGCTACTACCCTCCAGCTGCTTAAGCTTTTCCCATAAATAACCATCGATGAAATTTTCGCGGGGATGATCTGTTTTTACGATTTGCAGTAACTTATTGGGATCTTTTTGTCCCGCCATTAAAGGCCAGTATTTAAATCCCTTTTCTCTTGCGCCGGGAGTATAATCTCCGGGTTGAAGAAATAATACTTTTGAAACGCCATCCTGTCCAATCCACCAGAATGGTTTGAAGCTGAATTTGTCAGCCAGGCCGGTGCGGTCCGATCCGTTGAAAGGGGCGAAAACGTATTTTATTCCAAATTGAGCAGCCATTGGAACTATTCCCCATGACATACCGGGAACATCTGTCTGATCAATTGTACTAACAGGGACACCTGTTAATTTTTCCAGGCGCTTTGCATCTCCAAAAAACCTGGGGAATTCCTCATCGGCTGTCACGCTTGTATTATCATTGATATACCCTGCGTCAAGATGGATATATCCTTTTCTAATCGCCTCCAATAATTCTTCCCGCTCAGTTGGTGTCGCATTTTTCAAATAACGCTCAACTGGCCACATAACTTCGGGGTTCCAAACATAACGTGCCCCCTCCGGATAGTTTGCCGTTTCCTTTGCCAGCTTCATTCCATTAACCAGGTTGCGCTTATGGATGATTTCGACATTTGCCTGGGTGTTTGTATACCCTATATCCACATGCGCGTGCGGGTAAATATATACCGTCCATTGTCTTTGCTTCGGCAATACTAATGATTTTCTTATAATTTTGCTCCCCGCTTTTAACGAAACAAATATTTGTATTTCCTTTTCGATGCCGACACCGGAAGGGAGTGTAATTGCTGCTGTTTCTAAACCTTCCTTCCTAAATGGGACAGACGCGGTTACTGAGCGGCCGTCTGCTGTAACCTCAATTTCTGAAGGTTGATATAAATTATCTCCCTTAAAGGTGAGCATTACTTCTCTACCGGGCTTGCCATCTTTGCAATAGCGGTATATGCTTGTTGATGTGCATTCAATATCATTGGGAAATGGTAAAGCTGACTCATTAACTTCAAGCTCAGCCGTAAATTTCACTTCACTCAGTCCATAAGCATTACCTCCCCAATTAGATGCGGCAGCAATAATTACAGATTTTAATGCTTTTTTTTCGTTGATAACTATTTCCGATGCCTTTCCATCCATGTCTTTAGCATCAGGTAATTCAACGGCAGTCAATTGGATCCAATCAATTTCATTAGTTGTTCCATATACTTTTATTGAACGGAACCCCCGGTTAGTCAGATTCTGCTGGTTATGGTTCCATATCAATATTTTGTTAAATGATTTTGGGCTTGAAAAATCAAATTTAACCCAGGCCTTATATGAAGGCAATCCTTTTGCGGGAATACTGGGTAAAGGATTTTCCTTTGTATGCCACATGGTTTGCGCACCGCCGTTGCCATCATGCAGGTTATTGTGAATACCTGAACCGTCGGTTAAATGGTTAACACCCTGATCGGGACCGAAAGTGCCAGATGCCGACGAAGTTATTTCGCCCGCCCGAATACTCTTACTTATTTTGAATGTTGCATTTTGTGCCGAACAACCAAAGCTGATAAGCACAAAGACCAAACTGATTGATATGGTGATAGTTAATCTTTTCATTTCTAATTGTTCAACGTTTTGAAATTACCTTAACACCTTTGTGTCCGGCTTCAAGCGTAAACTCCTTACCGGCAAAATGAATATTACGTAACTCGCCCGAAAACGGGCGTGAAGTAGATGGATCTGCAACGACACGTGTATTACCAGCTTCGGGCACAAAACCAAAGAAGGTGGTTATCACTACATCGCTAAAGGCCACGCCGCTTATACATTCTTTCATACAGCCCTGCCGTGCTGCAATGCGCACGGGTGCATCATATGCGGTACGGTTGGGGCCAAAAAACTCAAGGGCCTGGGCAAAAGGACCTTCGCTTGTAACCACTGCAGTACGGCAATAGAACTTATAGGCGCCACCAGGATCGCCCAGGTTCCACATGGTATTAACCGTTAGCGGGACCCAACCGTCATAAGCTCCCATTGGTCCATGATCCGGCCGGTCTGAATTTATCGCTGCAGAATCCTTTAGACTCATGGCACGCATCCAGTCGCGGGTAAGCAGTTCTTGTTTTACAAAAGAAACCATCTCCGACTTTTGCGTTGCGGAGAGATCATTTTTCAACGCATTCCCCGTATAAATAAAGTCGACACAGTGGCGCAGTTCTACACGTTTGCCGTTTAACTGCCAGGCATTCCAAACGCCGGTGCCCGGCTCGTAAAGCGACATCACTTTGGGAAGTAAAGCGGCTGCCTCTGTTTCAAGTTCTTTAGTGCGGACCTTATTATTATGCAGCAAATACCACTTAGCCATCTGCCTCATCATCCAGATATCCTGCGCGTTACACGATGACACGCAATTAATATAGGCGGGTGCACATTCAAGAAGGTTGTTATTTTCGCCGTAGTTAGCCAATCCGTCATGTCCTTTCGGAAGGGTTTCCCAATCGGTGGCAAGCGCATCCATTGCTTCTATCACGCTCTTGCCATTTTCCAGCTTTTCATTGAGAAAGGCGTGATCGTTTGTCACCCGCAGGTACTCGTCTATCGTTTTAAAAATAGTGCATGCGTTGAAGGCATATCCGTTAATGCGGTTGTAATGAGTTGTATCAAATCCTGCGACGGTCCGTAAATCAAGGGCGTATCCGCTGGCGTTCCCAGTCCTGGGGTTCTGCACCAACCAGCGGCGTAGTGTTGCCTTCATACCGGCGGGTTCAAGAAGCGCCCAGGCAGTTGACTGCATGGATGCGTCCCAGTAAAACTGTGTGCCATCTTCACGCTCACCGCTTGTAATAAAAGATCGTTTATTTACCGGAAACTGAGTACGCTCTAACGCCAACATTGTCCACACGCCCACGTAGTAGTTACGCATCAGTCCGGCGTCATTACTCTTTAAAATAGGTAGATGTCCTGAAAAATGCTTGTTTCCCGGCGTAAAGGCATCGGCCCAGCGATCCTCCCAGTTTGTTTTACAAGCATCAAAATAAGTATTGAATCTGGCAGCCCATTTACTGACATTGACATCGGCTTGAGCGCTTTGTGCCGAAACTTCGTCTCCTGCGGTAAATTCAATATGGGTAGAGCCCCCCTTAGGTAGTTCAACTATCCAGCGCCAAACAACCGTATCTTTTCCCACCGATACAGCATCAGGCTTGCGTGCCGGGCGCACAATAGATACCACACCCGGACGTTGTGTGTCATTAGAAACACCGATACCATCGGCCATAAGCTTACCCGGTACACTAAGCGCCAGGGTGATGCGCCGCTGCATTATAGTTGTATTGGTTGCAACAATACGGCACATTACATTTCTCGACTCATTGATCATTCGTGTATCGGTTTCTACCGATGTGCCGTTGCAATACCGGCTGCGGCGAAGGGCCTTATAGGGAAAACAACGGGTTTCCGTTGCTTGATATTCCTGTCCATCAACAGTCAATTTAGTCATGGGGTGGCCTTTCTTCCAGGGATATATGCCACCCGGATAATAGAAATAGGAGGTCAAATCGCGGTTGACCACTAACATATGATTGAAGTTATGAACGGCCGGCATATTCTC
>JBDUDE010000947.1:0-10563 GCA_040003105.1 Mucilaginibacter sp.
TGCTGCTTCTTTTTGAAGTAGCATTTTTTGTGTTAATACAAGTAAAGAAAATTTTATAAATTGATTAGCTTAATATTCCTGCTGAACCGAATTATATGAGGAAATATATAACAGTTTATTTAGTGCTGATCTGTTTGATGTTACTATCGAATTGCAAAAATACCCCGCACACGCAAGTTTTTTACCTCGATAAAGATTTCATTGGCGTGCGCGTGGGGAAAATTGTTGGATTTTATGAAACCAGGGATCAAAAAACCTGGCAGTATAGTCCGGGTAAAGATTTTACCGGGAATGAGGATCTTGATGACGTGTTTTACTTTACAGGCAGCTATATAGGGGCGAGGCAAGGCAAAACGGTGAAATTTTATCAGACCACAAAAAAAGGAGAATGGATCTATAGTTCAGGAAAGGATTTTGTCAGTCCTGCCGGTGTTAATGGTGTTTTTTCTTTTAACGGTGGCGAAATAGGGGTGTGGCAGGGTCAAACTATAAAGTTTTATAAAACTAATACACAGGGAGCATGGGCTGGCAGCGATGTTAGCGATTTTATTAATGCTGATAATATTGATGGTGCATTTTACCTTGGTGGTAATTTTATAGGCATCAGGGGAGGCCAAACGGTGAAATTTTATTATTTAACCGGGCAGGGAACCTGGGCCCACAGGGAAGGGCTTGATTTTAGCAGCAACAACAAGATTGATGATGTTTTCTATCTTACCACCGGATCAATGGGAGTGCTGCAAGGCAGAACTATAAAATTCTATGCAATAAATAAGCAAGGGAAATGGGCTTATAAAGATGGTATTGATTTTAATTTTTAAAGAAACGGTGATTAAGTAACTACAATAAATACAGCAATTTTAAGCATGGCTTCCGGATATATGTTAATTAAACAGCATGCGGTATAAAAAATTAAATATTGTAGCAGCAATAGGTGCAATAATGTTTTCGGTTGTTTATATACAGTGCAAAAACATTAAACCAGCTGACCCGCGCGGTGATCTTTATGCCGGTGCAGCAACCTGCGCAAAATGCCATAGCAATATTTATAATACATACCAGCACACCGCCCATTATGTTGCAACCGTCCCTGCTTCGGTTAATACGGTACACGGTAGCTTTGCCCAAAATTCTAATGTATTTAACTTTAGTCCGGCTCAAAAAATTGTAATGGAAAAACGGGACAGCGGCTTGTTCCAAACCTATTATTTAAATGGGAAAGTTGCAGAAAGCCGCCGTTTTGATATTGTTTTAGGTGGCATAAAGGGTGAAAGTTACCTGTACTGGAAAGGTAATGAGCTTTACCAGCTCCCGGTATCCTACTATACAAAACAAAAGCAATGGCTAATGAGCCCCGGCTATATGCCCGGGCAGGTTTACTTTAACCGCCCAATTGCTTCCCGCTGCATGGAGTGCCACTCGGGGTATATAGCAGGCTTGCCGGGCGAAGCACAAAGGTTAACGGGTACTGAACAATTTGATAAAAGTTCATTGATAATGAGTGTGGACTGCGAAAGGTGCCACGGCCCGGGTGCCCAACATGCAACGTTTCAAACTGACAACCCGGGAGTAAAAACAGCAAAGTTTATTGCCAGCTTTAGTTCATTACCACGGGCACGCAGGCTGGATGTGTGCGGTGTATGTCACTCTGGCAATAAAAGCCCGATGTTGAGACCAACCTTTGGCTTTAAACCGGGCGATACGCTTGCTAACTTTAAACTGCCGGAGTTGGTACGCGCCGTTGATACCAATCACCTTGATGTGCATGGTAACCAGGTACAACTGCTGGAAAGCAGTAAGTGTTTTATAAATAGTAAAATGGATTGTGCAACCTGCCATAATACGCATCAAAATCAACGCGGCAATACCGCTATTTATGTTCAAAAGTGCCTTGACTGTCATAGCGCAGCTAATCACAACTTTTGCAAAATGGCAAATACATTAAATGCACAGGTCATTAAATCAAACTGTATTCAATGCCACATGCCTGCTTTGCCCTCCGGTGTAATTATTGCGCCGACTATAGGCAAAGGGACATCTGCAGATATATTGGTGCATACTCATCATATTGGCCGGTATCCTGAAGAGGTGAAAAAAGTATTGGCATTTATCAATAAATAAATTTTACAGTAACGGCAATGAAAAAGCACCTGGTGTACCTTAATAAATATTAACTCAGAATGAATAAACAGATCCCGATAGCCTTTCTCTTATGTATAGGATGTTTTTTTTCGTGCAAAAAACCAACCCTTTTCCAGCAAATTTCCTCGTCGCATTCGGGCATTACTTTTAACAACACCATAGCCGAAAACGACTCCATAAATCCGCTTGATATCGTAAATATTTACAATGGCGGCGGCGTTGGTATCGGCGATTTTAACAACGACGGGCTGCAGGATATCTACTTTACCGGCAACCGCGTAGCCAACAAACTCTACATAAATAAAGGCGATTTTAAGTTTGAAGATGTTACCGATAAAGCCGGTGTTGGCGGCATGGGCAGATGGGGCAGGGGGGTATCCATCATTGATATTAATAACGATGGCCTGGCTGATATTTACGTGTGTAATACCATTTATAAAGACTCGCTGCTGCGCCGTAATCTGCTGTATATTAACCAGGGGGCAGATAAAGATGGCGTGCCGCATTTTAAAGAAATGGCAAAAGAATACGGGTTGGATATCAACGTACAGTCAACCATGGCTGCGTTTTTTGATTATGATAACGACGGTTATTTGGATATGTATCTTACTGTAAACGAAGCTAATGAACATTACTATCCAAACGTGTTTGGTTCGAAGGACAAAGGTTTGATCCCAAGCATGGGTCGACTATATCATAACGAATGGGACGCTAAGTTAAACCACCCGGTGTTTAAGGATGTATCCGCAAAAGCAGGGATAAAATACCAGGGCTTTGGGCATGCTGCTACTGTAGTTGATATTAACCGGGATGGCTGGAAGGATATTTATGTGAGCAACGATTTCCTGTCATCAAACCTGCTTTACATCAATAATCGCGACGGTACATTTACTGACCGCTCGAAAGAATATTTTAAGCATACTTCGTTTAATGCGATGGGGCAGGACATCATCGACATAAATAATGATGGCCTTGCTGATGTGTTTGAACTGGATATGAACCCGGAAGATAATTACCGCAAAAAAATGATGCTGGGAGCAAACAGCTATCAGTCCATACAAAGTTTTGATTTGTTTGGTTATCAGTACCAATACGTACGTAACACGCTTCAAATTAACCAGGGGCCAAGGGTTTTACAAAACGATACCATCGGCAGCCCCGCTTTTAGTGAAATAGGTTTTATGAGCGGCATCGCCCAAACTGACTGGAGCTGGACGCCGGTAATAACTGATTTTAATAATGATGGCTTCCGCGATATCATTGTCACCAACGGCTTTCCCAAGGATTTGACTGACCACGATTTTATGACCTACCGGCAAAATGCATTTTCCATAGGCTCCAAAAAGCAGGTGCTCGACCAGATACCTTCGGTGAAAATCCATAACTACGCTTACCAGAATAACGGCGACCTGACTTTTAAGGATCAAACAACGGATTGGGGGCTCAACATTCCCACATTTTCAAACGGTGCAGTGTATGCCGATTTGAATAACGATGGCGCCATGGATATGATCATTAATAATATCAATGACGAGGCGCTTATCTATAAAAATACTTCGCGCGATAAGGATACTGTGAGCACCAACTATATTCAGCTAAAGTTTAAAGGCGATGGTCATAATCCCGGCGGCTTTGGCGCCTGGGCCGATATTTATTACGACCACGGCAAACACCAGGTGGCGGAAAATAACCCTTACCGTGGATATCTGTCAACAAATCAAAATATCGCCCATTTTGGTTTGGGTAAAACCCGGGTGCTCGATTCGGTTGTGGTGCGCTGGCCAAACGGCAAAAAGCAGCTGTTACAGCAAGTTAGGGCTGACAGGTTAATCACTGTTAATATTGCCGATGCAAAACAATCTTATACGTGGGACAGCCCGAAAACAACGGATAAAACCTTATTTACCGAAGTAACTAAAGCAAAAGGCGTCAACTTTGTACATAACGAAAAGGATTTTGTTGATTTTAATATCCAAAAACTGCTGCCACATAAATTATCAGATTTCAGCCCGGCGCTGGCAGTGGGCGATATAGACGGTAACGGGCTGGATGATATTATAGTGGGCGGCAACTCCATTTACCCGGCGCAGGTATTTTTGCAACAGCAAAGCGGGGCTTTTACCCAGCATGCCTTTACTGCGGAGCAAAACACCTTCTCAAACATAAAAGATGAAGGCATGGTGTTATTTGACGCCAATGGCGACGGTAAATTAGACCTGTATATCGCTCACGGCGGCTACCAGAACGCCCCGAACGACAGTACCTACCAGGACAAGCTTTACCTGAACGATGGCAAAGGCAACTTTAAACCGGCTAACGATGTGTTGCCGGTAAATCACACCAGCAAGCTATGCGTACGGGCATTTGATTACAATAAGGACGGCAAACCTGACCTTTTTGTGTCAGGCCGGGTCGACCCCTGGAACTACCCCAAACCGGTATCGAGTTGCATTTTGCGCAACGATAGTAAAAATGGGGTAGCAAAATTTACCGATGTTACCGCCGAAGTGGCCCCGGCACTGAAAAACATCGGCCTGGTATGCGATGCCTTGTTCACCGATTACGATAACGATGGCTGGCCCGACCTGGTGCTTGCCGGCGAATGGATGCCCGTAACATTTTTAAAAAACGACCACGGAGTATTTAAAAACGCAACCCAGGCAACCGGCATTGCAGGCAAAACCGGCTGGTGGAACAGTATTGTCGCCGGGGATTTCAGGCATACCGGCCGGATGGATTACATAGTGGGTAACGTGGGGCAAAATACCTTATATAAATCCAGCGAGCAATACCCGGTGTATGTTACCGCTAAGGACTTTGATAAAAACGGCCAGTATAATGCCTTTACTTCCATCTTTCTGCCGGATGTAAACGGGGTAAAAAAAGAGTTTCCGGCTGTTGGGCGCGAGGATGTTTTAAAGGAAATGATCAGCATTAAAAAGCGGTATACCAATTATAAATCGTACGCCGTGGCTACCATGGATGAGGTTATAACACCAGAAATGCGGAAAGGAGCATTAAGGTTAAGCGCTAATACCTCGCAGTCGTGCTTCTTACGGAACGACGGCAACGGCAAATTTACCATGATACCACTACCCAGCCAGGCGCAAATATCGGCTATAAACGGCATGGTGGTGGATGATTTTGATGGCGACGGCAACCTGGATGTAATGATAAACGGTAACGATTACGGCACCGAGGTTGGCGTGGGCCGCTACGATGCACTAAACGGACTAATGCTTAAAGGCGATGGCAAAGGTGGCGTTACACCGCAAAGCATATTGCAAAGCGGCATCTACATTCCCGGCGACGGTAAGGCGCTGGTAAAGCTACAAAATAACAAAGCCGGCTATATGCTGGCCGCTAGTCAAAACCGCGGAGCGCTGAAATTATTTCAGCTTAAAACAAATACGCATAACATAAAACTATTGCCAAATGATGAAAGCGCCATTATCACCTATAACAATGGTAAAAAGGAAAAGCAGGAGTTTTATTATGGTTCATCGTTTTTGTCGCAATCAGGCAGGTTTGTTACGGTGGGGAAGGATGTGAAGAGTGTTATGGTGACGAATAGTAAGGGGCAGGCCAGGAGTGTGGAGATAAAATGATTATTGTGAATGCGTAAATGCTCTAAAACTTTGTCATTGAGGGAGGAACGAGCGCGGCAACCTTTTGTCTGAACCATGATTCGCTTGATTTTAGGATTTAAGGATGCCCATAGCGCGTTAAAAATCAAGAAAATCTTTGAATCGGGTAAATCATGGTTCAGACAAACCGAAGGACAAAACATATTGATAATAAAACTCAAAACTAAATAAATACCCAAAATGAGACGCACCCTTATTATTGGGGGTAAGGAACTATAAATATGATAAAGATGCTTAAGAAGACAACACTTTGCTGCGCGATAGCTGCACTGGCAATTATAAAAACTTTCGGACAAGCCGCGCCGTTGCCTAAACTTATAGAAAAGAATGGCCGCTACGCCTTACTGGTTGATGGTAAACCATTTTTTATGCTGGGGGCACAAGTGCATAACTCCAGCGGCTGGCCGGGCATGCTACCCGCAGTTTGGCGTGCGGCGGAGCAAATGCACCTCAATACCATCGAGATACCCATTTACTGGGAACAAATTGAACCCCAACCGGGCAAGTTTGATTTTTCGGTGGTTGATAAACTGATTGCTGAATCACGCCAGCATAAAATGCGGCTGGTGCTGCTTTGGTTTGGCACCTGGAAAAATGGCAGTAACCATTATATGCCTGAATGGATGAAACGGGATGTCGCTAAATACCCGAACATCTCCGGCAAAAACGACAAGCATATTGACTCACCTTCTCCGCATAGCAGCGCCACCCTGGACGCTGATGTAAAAGCATTTACACAGGTAATGAAGCATTTAAAAGCTGCCGATGGGCAGCATACGGTTATAATGGTGCAGGTTGAAAATGAATCGGGTGCCTGGGACAGCATGCGCGATTATTCGCCCATTGCCCAGAAATTATTTGAAGGCAATGTGCCGCCGGAATTGTTAAAGCCCTCCGTTTTAAAGGCGTTAAATGTTGTCGAAGGTACACAAGGCAGATGGCAAAAAGTATTTGGCGACAGGGCGGATGAGTATTTTCATGCATGGTCGGTGGCGCGGTTTATAGGGCAGGTTGCTGCTGCCGGCAAGGCGCAATATGCTTTGCCATTATACACTAACGCTGCCCTGCGCGACCCCCTTACCAACCCCATGGCAAACACCTACGAAAGCGGCGGCCCTACGGATAATGTCATCCCGATTTGGAAAGCAGCAGCGCCTGCTTTAGACCTGCTTGCACCCGATATTTACTTGCCGGGCAGCGAAAGGGTATTAAAAGTGCTGGAACTATATAACCGCCCGGACAATGCGCTGTTTGTTCCTGAAGCGGCCTTTACCCCCGAAAATGCAAAGTACCTGTATGAAGTACTGGCCGGCGGTGGTATAGGTTTTTCGCCGTTTGGGCTGGATGATAATGGCAGGGGAGACTCACCCGAAAAGGTTGCAGAGCACGTTGCACCCTACGGACATGAATACGCTGTAGCCGGACCGATGATGCGCCAGCTCGCCCAGTGGGCCTTTGACGGCAAGATAAAAGCCGTTGTTGAGCGCGAAGACCACGCGGAACAAACCATTGACCTGGGTGCCTGGCAGGCGGTAATATCATTTGGTAGTAGCCGGGCAGGTGTGGTACAACCTAACAAGCAGCCGGTTGGCAAACTAATGATAGTAAAAGCAGGCGAAAATAAATTCATCGCCATGGGCACGCAAAGCCACATTACCTTTAAACTGACCGGGAACAACGCCGGCAGGGCCTGGCAATACATAAAAGTAGAAGAAGGGAGCTATCAAAACGGAACATTTAAACCCATACGCATCCTAAACGGCGATGAAACCGACTGGGGAGGCCCAAGGTTTGGGGAGAAGCCTGTTGTGTTGCAGATTGAGCTGGTGGTGAGGTAATAGAAACGCGCTTCGTAAAAGGAAGCGCGTTTTTTATGTATATGTGCCAGTAAATATAGCCGGGATAAAGCTTGCGCACTATTTCTAAATGCCCATTCACAGGACTTGCTGGTGGCATTATAAACATAAAAGGGCTTATCCCCCGAAAACCTCTTTGGCCTTTGCAATGGTTAGCGGGCCTACTTTTCCATCGTCGTCAAGTCCGTTGGCTGCCTGGAAAGCCTTAACATTTGCGGTCACTTGGTCCCGTAAAGCTTGCTGCTTACCCACAGATATAAACTGAACATGGAATAAATCCCAGGTACCTAAAATGGTAAGGTCGTTTTCCTCGTATATGTCCCTGAGCAGGTTGATATCGCCTTTGTAGGATTGTTGACCATTGATTATAAATATTGCATCGCCGGCTATGCCATAGTGGTGCATGCCATTTACCTTTATTTTACTGGCCCCCTGGTTAAAATATTTTCCCTGCAAAACGTTACTGCGATAGGTTTCCGTAAAAGTTAAGTCGTGGGTAGGGTGCTTCTGCTTATATTGTTGCACGCAGGTTTGCCACAAAGAAAGAAAACCGGGAAACAATAAATTTTGGTCGGCCACAGGGTTAGGGGAATTAAAAGATGGCGAAACGATAATTCGTTTCAGGAAGAAATCAGCAATAGGTTCCATGATAAGATTATTTAAAGGTTAAATTTATTCAAATCAGAAATTCAATGATTGCCATTAGGGTGCAACTTGAACTAAACGCTATCTAAGATTATCGCGTTACCTGGATTCGTGGTAACAATTTGATAATGATTAGGTTATTTGCAACCAAGGTAACGTTTGCAAATGACATTAACAAGAGCAGGGCGTGAATTATTTTTGTTTTTTATGTCCTTGTAGATGACGACATATAAGGATTTTCTTATTGTCATTTTTCGCTCTGCCTGAATAACAATGCCGGGCTCGCTCCTGAACACTTGTCGACTTAAGACCAGTTAGACCAACAAGGTATTAACAGGTATTAACACAATTTTGGAATTTTTTATGTAACTATTTATAAGTCAAATAGTTGTAAAATGCAAGGTGTTTACACTTTTTACACCGGATAACAAAGCGATCCATCCTGGAACGTTCCATTTTTTCACCGGAACACCCGGAACGCTATGAATATTCCGATTATCAAATATTTATGATTTATAAAAATTGTAGCCTTTACTATCCCGAACACCTGGGAACAAAATATCGATTATAATTGACGTTCGCTCAATACTTCATAACGTCAACCTTTACCGGTCCTAACAGCCCCGATGATTCGAGCCCATTTTGGAGATTAGGTAAAATAAGGGCCGATGTTTTTCTCCCGGCCACCGGCAGCTTGCTATCTCCTACCAAACGGTTCACCCAGGTGTTTACTACTTTTATTTTTAACTTGTTGAGACCGGGCTTTATGGCTTTGGTAATATCAACTCGGTAGGGGGGCGTCCATGCGCCGCCAACGTCAATGCCGTTAACGGTGACTTTTGCTATGGCCCTCGCATCGCCCAAATCAAGGCGGTAGGTATCGCCTTTTGCTTTTTTATTAAGCCTGAATGCATTGTTATAAACCGCGGTGCCCGAGTAATATTTTATACTGTCGTTAGCATTGTCAATCCAATCGGTTAGCCCATCAAATACCACAGGCTTGGCAGGGCCGCGCATCTTGCTGTCGAAATTAACTATCCAGGGGCCGGTAATGTCAATAGCGCGTTTTGCCGCGGGGAAGTTCGGCCGGTTGCTACTACCCCTAACCGCATCTTTTCTGAAAATAACAAATGCACTTTCAAACGGCGCCAATGTTAGTGGAACCGAAGTTGTTGTAGCGGTCTGCCTAAACGCCGGCAGGTTACGTACACTGCCCGAGATGGCGTTCCACAATTCCGGCTGTTTACCGGTTAGCCTGAACGCAGCATTAATATTAACGGTAGTATTCTTTTGGTTCGAGATAAAATACGCTTCGCCGCCGGTTAATTTACGGTGGATGAAAAGGATGGAATCGCTGCCTGTTATTTTGGCATCGGGGATAACTTTTATCAAATCAAAAGCCTGCTGCATATCTATGCCGTTAATTACCAGTCCTTTGCCGTAGCGGTTAATCTTAGTTGTTTTTTCATCAATTTTACCCCAAAGTTCGTTGGCTACGGTTGCTACTTGTTTGTCGGCTTCCGGATAATTTTGCAGGCTGGGCGAAAGTTGGGGTTTTGGCCCAAGGATAACCGCACCTTGCCGCACAAGGTCTTTTATTTTCAGCAGCAGTTCGGGGCGCATGGTGGTTAGTTTTGGTAATACCAGTACACTATAGGTAATACCGTTTGGAAGTACTAGTTTACCATCTTTCACGGTAACCCGGTTTTTTATCACATCGGCATTGATATAATCATACGAGTATCCCTGCGGGACTGCCGGGTCGGTTACGCCGGTCATTTTTGGAGCATCTTCACCTATAAAGTATGCGGCATCGGCAACATAGCGGCCCTGTTGCAGCATCACATTACAGCGTTTTATGTACTTCAAAAATATATCCATATCAAAAAACCAGGTGTTTAGCCGGTTAAACTCCACCCCAAACCAGGCATCAAGGCCGGGCAGTTTATCGTCGGCGGGTTGTTGTATATAAACGTGCAACAGGGTGTTGTTTATGCCTTCGGTAAAAAAGCGGTCGCCGCGTTTTTTAAACATAGCCGGGTAGCGGAAAAACGGGCTGCCCGCCGCAGTAAATGATTCGGCCGATACTTTGGTTTTGCCATAAATATGTGCCGATGAGGATGCGGCCCGATTTTCGATATCACCAAGATCGCCCTCGCTCCAGAACTCGCCCCCAATCTCGTCCGACTGACTGCCATATTGCAAAAACTCGCCGGGATAACCCCAATGACCATAGTTCTCCAGCCACGTAGTCAGCCCGTGTTTATGACTGA
>JBDUDE010000939.1:0-3136 GCA_040003105.1 Mucilaginibacter sp.
GTGCTTGGTTTCCCCGGGTCCCACTTTGTGGCATAATTATTTTCATTCGATGGTTGAAAACGCCTGCACCAAAAATAAAACAACAGCATACCTTTGCTATCATTATCGGCGTTCCTGTCCCATTTACTTAAAACCTGTTTAGCTTCCTGCAATAAAGGAGTTGATGTGGTGTCGATAGCCGAAAGCAAATCATCCAAAACCCTGTCGGCAAGTTCCACATGGGTCGATAGCTTGTAATCCACCAAATGGTCAAAAGTTATGCTGCTATCGGCGAGCATCATATTAGCAGCGCGCTGCGGGCGTAAATACATATTATCTGGCGCTATGTACGATGGATATTTATGTTTGTCCAATTCCTGCGGCAACGTTGCCCGCCAGGGCGGGTCGTTGGCATTTTGCAGCCATCCGCTTTTGGGGTTCTTTAATCTCGGTAGGTCGTCGTATTTTAAATAACTGCTCCAGATGTTTTTTGACGAGTCACCTTTAATAATTTTATCCCAGTCCTCAAAGCTGCCGCCTGGCCTGCGCGGCACAAGACCGTTAAACAGGTAAAAGATATTTTTATCAGCGTCGGCATACAGCACATTCCAAAACGGCATTTGTTGCATTTTTAAAGCATCTTCAAACTGGTCGAAATTTTTGCTGCCTGCCATTTTCCACCACTCCAATAAAGCGTTAGGTCTGTCCATGCCGGCAACTTTTATCGCAAGCGCTTTGTTTTTATCTACCTTAAATACATCGCCATAGGCCGTGGAGTAAAACTTTACCGGCTTTGCCGAAACACTGCCGTCTTTTTGTTTTACCCAAATGGTATCGGGGCGTACCTTAAATTCCCGTTTTTTTCCATCCAGCAGATAGCCGCCGTCCTTTAATGTAATTTCAAAGCTGTCGGCATTATCCAGCGTATTGTCGGTATGTGTCCAACCCAGGTATTTGTTAAAACCAATACCAACACCAGGGAAGCCGAGCAGGTGCGCCCCGTAAATTGGGTTGCTGTTTAAAGTAAGTTCGCACTCAAACCAGGTAAACTCGCCGCCCCATGGTAAATGCGGGTTTTGCACCAGCATCGCGTTATGGCTTGCAGTGCGTTTAGCGCCAACGGCGTAACCGTTCGAGCCCATCTCCGACCATTGCTGAACGTGGTTAAACTCACTGCCGCCCGTAAACTCCAGCACAAACAGGTAAAGACTTTCCAGGTTTACATCATCGGGGGTAACAGGCAAAATGGCAAGCTTATCTTTATCAATAACTTCCGGGTGCGCTTTAGCATAGGCGTTCATTCCATTTGTAAATGAGCCTATTATTTGCTTCACCTGGGCGCTTTGGCTCTTGCGGAAAGAAATAGCAGTTTGCGGGATATTTAAATTGTGCACCAGCATGTCCGATTGCTCATAGGCGGTCCCCCAATAAGTTGCTGCCTTACCGCGCGCAGTTCCATATAGTCGCAAAACCAAATTTGCATGTGCCTGCATTTCGGCCCAGCCCTGCGCAAAAAACAAGTCCTTTTCGTTGGCGGCCGTAATGTGGGGCACCCCCCATTCGTCCCAGTCGATTTTAGCTTGTTGGGCAAAGGTTGTTTGATGATATAAAGCGATTAACAAGTTCAGTAATAACAGACAAGGTTTTTTCATTTTATCAGGGTTAATAAATTGGTGCCCTAAAATACCGCTATATTTATCCAAACAGAAATTTACTGCAAATTAGTTGCATTTAGTAAAGTGCGTTTACTCTTTCCTTATTTTGTCTAACGATTTTTCTACTTTGATATAAAAGTGCCAGCTACAAAAAAGTCCGGCATAGTTCGTTATACCGGGCTAATATTTTATCAGGTTGCCAATTTTTAATTACTAACGCACCAGCCTACTCAAAAAGTGTCTTTGGATGAAAATGTTTCCATGAATGCAAATACTCCTGGTAGGCCTGTATTTTATCCAGTTGCATACCTTTATTTAAGCCTTCGGTACACAAGCCGTTCCAGTTCCAGGTTGAAACGGTTTCTTTATCTTTAAGCCTGCCAACAGAGTCGATGTTGAAATGCAATTCTCTTCCTTTCACCATGCGGTTGTAGGCATGAAATGTAAGGCTATCATTTTCCAGGCCAACCATAGTGGGCGTGTTGGCGAAATTATCGTTTATTACTTTTGTTTTCACCAGTTTACGCCAGTTGTAGGCTTTGGCCTGGTTGTTTATAATTACACCTAATACCCAGCTTTTCCTCACCAGCGTATCTTTATTTTTCATCGTACTGTCCCGGTCAATGGCTTGTATCCTGTCATAGTCTTTCAGCTCGGCATAGTCCGTTTTGAAGTGATTATCGGGCTGCAATATCATTGAATTAGGATATTTCTCCAACCATGATGCGAGGGTTGACTGTTCGTAGTTCAATTCTTTCAAATGGTTTCCCTTCAAAGGCCCTACTGCAGCAATGCCGGTTGCCTGGTACCACCACGTTTTGGTAGCCTCATCTTCAACAATAGCGTTGTAGTGCCTGGCACCTACAAGCCTGAACTGTTGTCGTTTGCCATTAACAACAGGGCTATACACGCGACCGGTACGGCACATAGTACAATAAGTTACCAATACCGGTTCACCGCCGACATCGTCCTGCACTTTATGATGGTAGCCCAGGTAAACAAGTGGGTAGGCCTTTGCTACGCCGTTATTTACCACACCCAATATCACCATATTGCCGGGTACATGGTTACTTGCCGCATCGGCAAATTTTATTGTTTTCGGCTCCTCGAACATGGTTTCTGCCTTGTACATTATGTCGCTTACGTAATAACTACCCAAAAACAGCAGTAAAAATGCAACTTTAATAACCTTGTTTTTGATGGAGTTTGCTACAAAGTATTTGATGATATAGTAAAGCACTATTAAAGCGCCGACAATACGCAATGGGGTTACTATTTTTTCGAGGTAATAAGATGCGGTTATAGCATTCAGGTTCTGGCTGCCGGGGAAAGGCATCAGCAAATAAGCATGCACCAGCCCGGGTATCAGCAATAAACAAAAGCCTGTCCAAAATATCCACGGACTTGTTTTAGTATTTTTCATTTAAAAAATCAGGTTAATTGGCGAACTGAATATAGAGATTTACAGGGTTTTATCAAATAAATATTAAAAAAGAGAAAAT
>JBDUDE010000594.1:0-10542 GCA_040003105.1 Mucilaginibacter sp.
TTTAGCAACGGGGCTGCCAGGGCTAAAAGGGCGGTGTTTTTTAGGAAGGTTCTTCTGGTAGTCATGGTTATTGAGTATCGGTATTTAATATTTCTCTTAATAGTTCCCTGGCTCTATTTTTTAATGTGAAAGTATGTATGATGCCAGTAATTAGAAAAAATGCGACAAAAAACAGAATGCCTTCATATGCCCCCTCAATAATTAAAGTAATCGCCAGGAATGTAATAACAAACAGCCTTGGTAAAATATTGTCATAATAATTTAACTCGATGGTCGAACCATTTTTAGAATTGGTTAGCTTAAATTCTCCCCCATCTATGGTTATCGGACTAAAGTTCCATCCCAATTCCCATGGATTAGTTTTAAATTTGAAATTGCTTTCCGTGAAACTGATTACCTTGTATTTCTTATCGCTTAGCCGCGATAATATATTTAAAATAATCACCTCATGATCCAGCGCGGTTTTTTCAGAAACCTTATAGTTTAACCTAAATTTCATTTACATTAAGCATTGTCCGAAGTTATAGTTTTTGATAAGTTAAATAAGGTGGTTTTCATTCAACTCAAATTCCCCTTCCTCATCTCCTCCACCGCATGGTGCGCTGCCCGCGCCGCAAAGGCCATATACAATATTGATGGACTTTGATTGCCGGTGCTGGTCATGCAGGCGCCATCGGTAACAAATACGTTTTGGCACAGGTGCAGCTGGTTAAATTTGTTTAGCAGCGATGTTTTAGGATCGTGGCCCATACGGCAGCCGCCCATTTCATGGATATCGAGGCCGGGGGCCTGGTGGGTGTCATTCTTAACAATGTCGCGCAGACCCGCAATTTCCAGCATTTCGGCGCTTTGGGTTAAAAAGTCGGCCACCATTTTATCGTCGTTGTCGTCGTAGCCTACTGAAGTTATCAGTTGCGGTATGCCCCAGGGATCTTTTTGGTCGGTGCTCAGGCGCACGTGGTTGGTCTCCTTAGGGATGGTTTCGCCCTGCATAAACATGCCGGCGCGCCACGGGCCCGGTTCGGTCAGTGAATCTTTATAATCACCGCCTATGCCCTGGTTGCGGTCGTTACGAAACTCCGGGCTGCGGTTAGAGAACACAAACGTGAGGAAGCCTCCTAAATAGTCCGTATCCTGCTTGTGCAGGTTACGGTAGTTGGCAATGATAGGATTTGTAGGGTTTCGCCCATAATAATAGGCATCCTTCACACCGTCATAAGTTCCATAAACGCTGGCCCTGTAATTCTGAAAGGCCATAAACTTACCCAGCAGCCCGTTATCGTTGCCCAAACCATTCGGAAAGCGGTGCGATTTGGAGTTCAGCAGTATCAAATTGGTATTTAAACAGGCCGCATTTAAAAATATAACTTTAGCGTAGTAATCAACTTCCTGATTGGTAAGCGCATCTATAATTTTTACGCCGACGGCCTTTCCCTTTTTTTCATCATAAATAATGGAATGCACCACCGAGTGAGGCCGGATAGTCAAATTACCTGTCTTCTTCGCCCATGGCAGGGTAGACGATACCGAACTGAAATATCCGCCAAAGGGGCAGCCGCGGGTACATAAATCACGTGCCTGGCATTGCCCGCGGCCCTGCTCCAAATGGATGGGTTCGGGCTTGGTCAAATGCGCCCAGCGCGTGCGTACCATAAACCTGTCTTTATAATGGCTGCTTATCTTTTTTTGAATTTCCTGCTCGACGGCGCTCATTTCAAACGGCTCTAAGTATTCGCCGTCGGGCAACGCTTCAAGGCCATCCTTGCCACCGCAAATGCCCGCAAACCGTTCAACATGACTGTACCATGGGGCAATATCTTCGTATCGGATGGGCCAATCCACCGCGTAGCCATAGCGCTGCGGGGCCGAAAACTCAAAATTACTCCAGCGCTGGCAGGCCCGGCCCCAGGTGATGGATTTGCCGCCAACCTGGTACCCGCGTATCCAGTCGAACGGTTTTTCCTGTATATAAGGGTGCTCTTTGTCCTTCACAAAAAAGTGCTGGGTATCCTCGCCAAAGGCATAGCATTTACTAATGACCGGGTTTTCATCCAGCACAGCCTTTGGCTCCTGCATGCGGTGCGGAAAGTCCCATGGGTTTTTGGTAGCAGTCGGGTAGTCCTTCAGGTGCTCTATGTTGCGCCCGCGCTCCAACACCAGGGTTTTTACGCCCAGTTCGCACAGTTCCTTAGCCGCCCAGCCCCCGCTTATGCCAGAGCCGACTACAATGGCGTCGAATGTTTTGTTTTCCATGTTCTCTTTATCAACAATTTGTCATTGCGAGTCTCCATCAGGGGTAAACCCTGAAAAAAATAGCAATGACGTTAAAAAAAGTATACTGATAATCAGTAACTTATAAACACGTCATTATAAGGAGGAACGACGAAGCAACCTCGTCGCTATGCCTGTCCACCAGGTAAGTTTGCTACTTGTCTATTCGAGCGTATGGCGACGAGGTTGCCGCGCTACGCTCGCAATGACAAAGTTTTTTAGACTTTTATCTCCTCCTAATTTAGGAAAATCTCGTCCATAAATATCCATTCCGGCGTACTTTTTACCGGGTCCCATTTGGGTAGCTTCCGGATATTTTTTACGGTGATTTTTAAGCAGGAAATTGGCTTGGCAGTATTCAGCTTACAATCAATCCCAATGGTCATATCCTTATCGCCCTTTTGCACAGGTGGCGGTATTACGTTGCTTAACAACTTCAGGTGATCCTTATCGGCGCCGCCCCAAACTTCAATACCTACGGGTAAAAATATTTGGGTGCCAACAATGCGCAGGCAGTTAAGGGTCACAGTATGCAGGTCAGTAGGTTTTGCAAACTGCATGTAAATTTCGATAGGTTTTTGCGCGGCAATCCATTTGCCGTTGCCAAAATTTGTTCCGCCCAAATCTTTATCAAATAACGATTTGGCGCCATCAGCGCTGTATTTGGGCACAGGCGGTTGCAGGTAACTTACGCTATCAGGCATAAACGTGCTTTTAAAAACGTTAAATTGCACCACATCGCTGCTAAGCCAGCCGGGTTTATAGGCTTTTATTTTTACGCTGGTATTTTTGGTGAGTGCCACGCCGGGTTTAAAAATTGGCGACTTCGAACTATCAGGGTCGGTTCCATCAGTAGTATATCTTATCTGCACGCCTTTTATAGAATGACTTAACTCCAGCGGGATTGATTGTGCAAAAACCAGCGCCGTGTTTTTTACCTGTGGCACGTTCAACTTGATGGGCTTGCCGTCGTCTTTAAAGCTTTTTACAAACTCGATTTTTTTATTGCGCGCCTGTAAATCCTGCAATTGGGCACCAGTTAAACCGGTATCCCAAAGGGTTATTTTGGTAAGGCTTTTTAAGGCACTTATTTGCTTAATGGCATCTGCGTTAATTGGCGCACCTGCCAGCGAAATCATTTTTAAAAATTTAAGCCCCGCTAACTCCTTTAAAGTGCTGCCGGTTACATCGGTAAAATTGAGATTGAGCGTATGCAGGTTCTCAAATTGGGCGATGGTTTTCAGTTCGGCATCTTTTACCGGCATCCTACCTAAATCCAGTGTTACCACCTGTTTTTTTATCGCACTTAACTCTTCGAGGTATTTTGGCTGATAGCTGCTTTTGTTGTAGACATTTACCCCCAGCGCCGGCGACTCTTTAGCCAGCGGATAGACAACGCGATAGTTGTTGTTTAACTTTTTTATGATTTTATCATCCGCGGCTGCAAAGTCGTATTTCTCTTCAGTTTCTTCAGCCGGTTTTAAATAGGTTGATGCAATTAACCGCAATGAATCCTTTGCCGGCAGATCAATAACCTTCTTTTTAAAATCGGCATTTCCTTTTACCCAAAGATAAAGCAGGTTCATTTCGTCGGGCGTTAGCTGCGGCTTGCCTGCGGGTGGCATGTGTTTTTTATCCTCAGCTACCAAATGCACCCGCTGCAGCAGCAAGCTTATGGCCGGCTGACCGGGAACAATCAGCTTGCCATCCTTGCCGCCTTTTAAAATAGATTTTTCATCAATCAGCATCAGGCCGCCTTTGGTTTTATCAGGGTTATGGCAGCTTATGCATTTGCTTTCGAAAATGGGTTGGATGACATCTCTATAAACCAGGGCCTTATCAACAGGAACCAGTTCTTTTTCGGGGTGCCAAACGGGCGCAAGCACAAAGTTGTCGCCGTGGGTAAGGTCGGCGCCAAAGTGGCCTGCAAGTATAAGCGCAAGTACAACCGTTCCTGCGCCCCAGCGGGCAATTTTTACATTATACCATCCGGCTGTGCGGCACCAGTAAATCAGGGTTGATGCAAAAACAACCGATGCACCAAGCCATTTGTGCCATACCAGGGTGGCTCCTTCATAGCCCGGCTCCTTCGATAAAAACAGACCCATAATGGCCGTTATAGCAGCGAATATAGCGCCGGTTAGCCATAAATAAGTTGTAAAACCATGATATAATTTTTCGGTTTTGAAGCGTTCCCTGAAGCGGAAAAACTCCAGCATCATAGCCATTATCAACACCACAATAGGGAAGTGCAGTATCAGCGGGTGCATGCGCCCAACCGGCTGCAGCCATTGCGGAATTGCTATGGATGAACCAAACAGCAGGAAAAAAATGATAAAAATATTAAGGGCAAATAGCAAATTCTCTGCAAAACCTTTATGCTTGCTTTTTATCATTTAATTCAAGTAGTTTATATTTATAATTGGTCTGTTATAATTAAAAGCTTTGTCATTGCGAGCGAAGCGCGGCAACCTCGTCGCCATACATAGCAGACCATGCTGGCGACGAGATTGCTTCGTCGTTCCTCCTCGCAATGACAAAAGTTTTGGGGGTAACTACACCCTTGTAAATTTATAAGGATACACCTTGCCCGATGCCCATTGTGCAACATACAAATTCTCATCATTATCAACCAGCACATCGTGCGGGTTTAAAAATATCTTTTCGGCCTGGGCCATGGGTTGCAGCACGCCATCTTTGTATACCGGCTCGGTACCGCCTATGTTTGATACTACTTTATTGTCCTTATCTAAAATGGTGGTAAAGCCCGAATTTTCGGCATTTAAGCTTGGCGAGCGCAGCACTGCAGCGTACAAATGGTCGCCTTTTATTACCGGGCGGCACACGCAAGCACCGGGCAGTTTGATGACTTCCATCAGCTTGCCATCCATGGTGAAGCGTTTAAAGCAATTGCGGGTGCGGTCGGTAATAATTAAAGTCGGGGTTGCGCCGCGCCTGTCGATGGTGATACCGTGCGCGTTATCCAAATGCTCATCCCCATCACCGCGACCGCCAAAGAAATGTTTCAGCTTGCCGTTTTTATCATAGTGCATTATGTATTGCGACCCATAGCCATCAGCAATATAAAAATCGCCATTGGTATCAACCGTCGTTTCTGTGGGGATAAAGTCTTCCGGTTTTTTGTAGACGCCGGTGTCCAGCGGCACATCAAGCGTCATCAGTATTTTGCCGTCCATAGTGGTTTTATAAACCTGGTGTTTTACGGTGTCGGTAATAAACAAAAATTCGGTGCCGTTTTCATTTACCAAAGTAAGCCCATGTGCGCCCGGGAACTCGTGCCCCCAGGTATCCAGCAGCTTGCCCGATTTATTGTAAATCAACACATTGTTTTTTGTCTCGTTGGTAAGCAGCAATATGCGGCCTTTTTTATCCTGCACCATCTCGTGGCAGTCGTTCACCGGGTTTTTCATGGGATTGGCTTTGCTCCAGGCTTTGTCCATGCGGTAGCGCATATTACCGTGGCCGTAAATCGGGCCGTCATCTTTTGCCAATAAATCCTTCACTATAAAAAAGCTGCCGGTAAATACGGCTGACTGTTTGATGAATTTTCTTCTTTCCATAATATTACACGATTGAATGATTAAAATGATTTACAGGATTTGGGAAGTCAGGACGTAGATTAAAATCCTTTAAATCCCTCCAATCCTTAAATCGTGTTAAGCTATTATTCCCTTCACCACATTCCCCGCTACATCCGTTAACCGGTACCTCCGGCCCTGGCTTTTGAATGTTAGTTTGGTATGGTCGAGGCCTAATTGGTTTAATATTGTTGCGTGGAAATCGTGCACGTGTACCGGGTCTTTCACAATGTTGTACCCAAACTCGTCCGATTGTCCATATACTATTCCCGGTTTGATACCGCCGCCCGCCATCCAGATGCTGAAGCAACGGGGGTGATGGTCGCGGCCATAGTTGGCTTTCTCCAGCTTGCCCTGGCTGTAATTGGTCCGGCCAAATTCGCCACCCCAAATTACGAGGGTTTCATCAAGCAGGCCACGTTGTTTCAGGTCGGTTACCAGCGCTGCGGATGCCTGGTCGACATCTTTTGCCTGGCCGGCCATTTCCATGGGCAGGTTGCTGTGCTGGTCCCAGCCCTGGTGGTAAAGCTGCACAAAGCGCACGCCACTTTCTGATAGCTTACGTGCCAGCAGGCAATTGGCCGCATAGGTACCCGGAACCAAACAATCGGGCCCGTACATTTTTACAATATCGTCCGACTCTTTCGAAACATCCATAATTTCGGGCACGGCGGCCTGCATGCGGTAGGCCATTTCGTACTGCTGTACTTTGGCTGATATTTCGGGGTCGTTAAATTCTTTATAGGAAATATCGTTCAATTCGGCAAGTTTATCCAGCATTTTACGACGCTCCCGGCGGTCAATGCCGGGCTGGTCATTAAGGTATAGCACAGGGTTTTCGCTGCTGCTAAACTGGACGCCCTGGTGAATAGAGTCTAAAAAGCCATTGCTCCAGAGTTTTGAATACACGCCCTGCCCGTTACCCTTGCCTTTTGACAATAGCACCGTAAATGCAGGCAGGTTTTTATTCTCGCTGCCCAACCCATAACTTACCCACGAGCCCATACTGGGGCGGTTGCCCTGCTGCGCACCCGTCTGGAAAAACGTTAGCGCCGGGTCATGGTTAATGGCTTCGGTGTATATGGAGTTAATCATGCAAATATCGTCGGCTATGCCTCCGATATGCGGAAAAAGGTCGCTGATCCATGTGCGCGATTCGCCGTATTGCTTAAAATCATAATAGGAGCCAGCCAGGGGGTATGACTTTTGATTTGCAGTCATCCCTGTTAAAATCTGGCTGCCACGAACGGATGGCGGCAATTCCTGCCCCATCATTTCGCGCAGCTTCGGTTTGTAATCGAATGATTCCAGTTGCGATGGCGCGCCGTCCTGGAAAAGGTAGATAATCCGTTTGGCCTTTGGCGCAAAATTGGGTAGTCCCGCCATAAAATCGGCATCGGCGTCGGCCCCGCCGCTAAATAAATCAGGTATCAGCAACGAGCCAAGTGCAATGCTGCCAATACCGAGACTAAGCTTCGATAAAAACTTCCGCCTGTTTATATTCAGGCGATGCTCTAATTCGTCTTTTTCCATTGCCATCAGGTTTTCGTTATCGCCTCCTCTAAGTTATAAATTGTGTCTACCGTTTTCATCATCGCTGCCAGCATCACTTTATCAATATTCTGAGGCATGGGGTATTCGCCTACGCTGATTACCTTTTGCGCATCCTTTTTGGTCAATGTTTTCAGCTGATCGGCATAGTAGCCGCTCAGTATGGCCATTTCCTGCTCATTTGGCACACGGCACATTATCAGCCGGAAAGCTTTCGTGATTTTATCTTTCGACGGGCTTTTGTCTGCTAAAAGCTTCGAAGCTAAAACACGGGCGGCTTCCAGTACCGTTGGGTCGTTTTCCATTAACAAAGCCTGCAATGGCGTGTTGGTGCGCAGGCGTTTTACCTCGCATTGGTCGCGGTTGCTGGCATCAAAAATGGCCATCTCTACCGGTGGAACGGTGCGCTTTATTAAAGTGTACATACCCCGGCGGTACAAATCCGCGCCATGCACTTGCTTGTAGCTGGCTAACAAGCCACGGCCGGATGTGGCATTTTCCCAAAGGCCCGGTGGTTGGTATGGGTTTACACTGGGGCCGCCAATGGTTTTGGTTAACAAGCCGCTGCTGGCCAAAGCCAAATCTCTTACCAATTCGGCAGGCAGGCGGTAGCGCGGGCCGCGCGATACGAGACTGTTATCCGGGTCGAGCTTGAATTTATCTTTAGTAATTACTGCAGACTGCCGGTATGTGGCTGATGTCACCATTTGCTTCACCAGGCGTTTCATATCCCAACCGTGGTTCATAAAATCAACTGCCAGCCAGTCCAGCAACTCGGGGTGCGACGGCAAATCGCCCTGCATGCCAAAATCGCCGGAGTTTTTTACTATTCCCCGGCCAAATAACTCCTGCCAGGTTTGGTTTACAAACACCCGGGCGGTAAGCGGGTTGCGCTTATCAAACAGCCATTCGGCCAGGCCCAGCCGGTTTTTTGGCAAATGATTGTCGAAAGGTAAAATAGCTTTGGGCGTGCCGGGCTGAACTTCGTCACCAGGAGTGTCATAATTGCCCCGTTTAAGCAGGTATGTTTTGCGGTAAACCTCGCTATCACCCATAATTGATACGATAAGCTTGCCGGTATCTTGTTTGTTGATGAAGTTCAAAATACCTTTTACATCGTCGTTAGTTACTTGCATCATCGGCCGTTTGGCATAAGTTTCGGGCCCGCCAACGGTTGATTGTAACCCGGGCTCCTTCACACTATTAAAAAATGAGAAAACCTGGTAGTACTCCTTTTGCGAGAAAGGGTCGTATTTATGGTCATGGCAGTGCGCGCACTCCAGCGTTACGCCAAGCAAGGCCTTGCCGAACGTATTGGTACGGTCGGTAACGTAAGCTATTCGATATTCCTCCTGTATTACACCACCCTCTTCAGTTATTTTGTGGTTGCGGTTAAAGCCCGTTGCCAGTAATTGTTCTTTGGTAGGGTTTGGCATTAAGTCGCCGGCCAGTTGCCACGATATAAACTTATCGTAGGACAGGTTAGTGTTAAAAGCATGTATCACCCAATCGCGCCACGGCCATTGTGTGCGGTAGTTATCGTCCTGGTAGCCGTGCGAGTCGGCGTAGCGGGCTACGTCCATCCAGTGCAAAGCCATTTTCTCGCCATAGGCAGGGCTTTTCATCAACTCATCAACCACTTTGTTATAGGCATCCGGGCTTTTATCGGCCAAAAACTTGTCCTGCATTTCAATAGTTGGCGGCAGGCCTGTTAAATCAAGGCTAACCCGTTTCAACAAGTGTTCTTTGTCAGCTTCAGGATTGGGCTTAAGCCCGTATTGCTCCTGCTTGCGGAGGATAAAATTATCTATCGGATTTTTCACCCATTCTTTATCCTTTACTTCCGGTACGGGCCATAGTTTTGGCGCCACAAAGGCCCAGTGTTTTTCGTATTTGGCGCCTTGCTTAATCCATTTTTTTATCAGGTCCACCTCATGCGGGGTTAACTTTTTCAGGTTTGAATTTGCCGGTGGCATCATCTCCGAAGTATCACTGGTTGATACCCTTCTAAACAGTTCAGACATATCCGGGCTGCCCGGAACCAGTACGTGAGCATTTGGGTTATCTCGCAAAGCCTTAAAGGCGCTTTCGGGCTTATCGAGCCTTAAGTTTGCCTGCCGTTTACTGGCATCGGGGCCATGGCATTTATAGCACTTATCGGATAAGATGGGCCGGATGTTGAAATTATAGCTGATGCTATCGGGTACCTGGTCCTCAATGTTACCCGAACCGTGGCCGCACGAATAAAGCACGGCAACAATGCTTCCAATACATAAAATCCCCAACAAAATTAATTTTCGCGGCATAGCAAAAGTAGTAATGTCTGTACAATTGGTTTATAGAAGCTAAAATTAAGCAAATATTTTTAAAAATAACATAAATACTTTATTACCTAAGTGTATTGAAACAAGTTTTTTACAGGACTAGCTGCGGCGCATTATTACATTACCTGCCAGGTAAGAATTTCACCCTCCCGTACCACCACGCAATTTGATACGTAAAACTACGCAATATTATAAAGTAATAACCCCTAACACAGTTGAATTTTGCACTGATAATGAAGTGGTTATAATTATACTTCACGAACATCCCGTTTTGCGGGTTTTTACGCCCGGGTGAAATAATAACTAATTAATATTAGTTTTATACAAACTATTTATTAACCCCTAAAATTTTATACTATGGATGCAAGACCGACACCAAACGTTTTGACAGGCAGAGAGGGCGAACCATTTGACCTGGACGTATCTGCAAACTGGACAAAAAATTATCGAGACAGACACCCCGGCGAAAAGATATCGCACTTTTTCGGCAGGGAAATAATTGAAAAAATACTGGCGCAGCAAGGTTGCTTAGGCCTTCGCGTATACGATGCATACGATAAGCCAATTAATGGCTGGCAGCGCGCAATGGTGGCAATAAGTAATTTTATATTAAAAGTTATTGGCAATATTGAGGGCGAAAGGCACATCATTATTACAGGCGCAATACACGATGGCAGCGATATGATTAACACAACGCAGGCGCCGCCGCTTGGCGAACCAATGGCACGTGCCGAAATGGCAGCAGTTATGACGGCTGCGGTGGCCCCGGCTACGGCAACGGCTGATATAATAGCGCA
>JBDUDE010000137.1:0-10535 GCA_040003105.1 Mucilaginibacter sp.
TCTAATCTCTGGTCTCTAATCTCTAATCACTCGGAACGCAAACTTTTTATCGGGTTAACGATGGCTACTTTTATAGATTCATAGCTAACCGTTACCCACGAAATAATTAATGCAGCCATTGAAGACAGGACAAATACCGTCCACCCGATATTGATATGATAGGCGAAGCCCTCCAGCCAGCGGCTGACCGCAAACCACGAAAGCGGTATTGCTATAATTATGGCTATCAGTATCAACCGGGTAAATCCGGTCGACAGTAAATAAACGATATTCACCAGCGAAGCGCCTAAAACCTTGCGGACACCAATTTCGCGGGTGCGCTGTTCAGCCATAAATGCCGACAAGCCATACAAGCCGAGGCACGAAATAAAGATGGCCAGGCCCGCAAACAGGTTAAATATGCTGCCCATTTTTTGCTCGCCTTTGTACATCCTGGCTAAATCCTGGTCGAGGAAATCATATTTAAACGGATAAGCTGGATTAAGACTGCGGCTTATTTGTTCAAGGGCTTTTATAGTTGGCCCGGTAGTTTTGGGTAGTGTGCGTAAAATTATATAACCGCCATACTTATTAAACCTTAGTGCCAGCGGCTCAATAGCCTCCTGGATAGGTTTAAAATTAAAATCCTTAACTACACCTATTATGTAACCTTTGTTTTCGTTAAAAGACAGCGACTTGCCTATAGCATTGTCGGGTTTAAGCCCCATTACGGCCAGCATTTTCTCGTTTACAACATAATTGTTCGAATCAGATTTGGATGCACTTGAAAAACCACGGCCTTTCAATATTTTCATTTTAAATACCGAAATAAAATCCTCATTAACATCCATCGATGGGATAACTATTTGTGATTTTGGGTCTTTGCCCTCCCATTTTACATTAAGCGTACCGGCTATCAGGTTGATGGGCAAATCATTAACTATTGCAAAATTGGCGGTAAGCGGGTTGCGCTTAAGTTCTGCTTTTAATGCCTGCTGTTTGTTCCACATATCGCCATTCATCGGCATATACAGCAGGTTAGCTTTCTCGAAACCCGGGTTGCGGTTTTGGATAAACTTAAGCTGGTTGTAAATAGTAACAGTGCCCACAAGCAGTAAAATGGAAACAACAAATTGGGTTACTACCAGCGCGTTGCGAAAGGTAAGATTACCCCCCATCGACTTCACATTACCCTTAAGCACCTTAACCGGGTTAAAGCCCGAAAGGAATAAAGCAGGATAGCTGCCCGAAATAAGCCCGGTAAGCGCGGCAATACCAAGCAGGCTTAGCCAAAGTTTTGCGTCCAAAAAATTTATGGCGAGCTGCTTATCTGCCAGGTTGTTAAACACCGGTAAAAACAGGTAGACCGCTGCCAATGCCAGCAGTAAAGCGAAAAACGATATCAATACAGATTCGCTTAAAAATTGCAGGATAAGCTGCCCTCGAATAGCGCCGGATACTTTACGCAACCCTATTTCCCGTGCACGGCGGGCTGAACGCGCTGTGGCCAGGTTCATGAAATTGATACAGGCCACAACCAGCACCAAAATGGCAACGATAAAGAAAATGGTAACATATTGCGAGTTTCCATGTCCTTCCAAATCAACCTGCAGGGGCGCTGCAAGGTGAATTGCAGTTAAGGGCTGTAATTGAAAAATTATTTTTTGGTCGGGCTGATGCGCTTTATAAATCGCATTCATTTTTTGGTTGAACTTTAAAAAAGCGGCCGGCGAGGGAACAAAGCTTTTATCGAGCACCACGTAACTATAAAAATTAAAGTTGCTCCATGTATTGTTCTTCAGGTCATCCGTGCTTTGAACGATAGACGACATCGGCAAAAGAAAATCAAACTGCAAATGAGAATTAGCGGAGATATTAGCCAAAACGCCGGTTACCACCACATTGCTGCCGTTGTCTTTGCGCAGCACCTTGCCTATTGCGTCTTCCTGCCCGAAGTATTTTTTGGCCATATCCTGCGTAAGCAGTACGCCATCAACGCGGTTTAAAGCTGTTGCAGGGTCGCCCTTAACCAATTGGAATGAGAAGACCTGGAAAAAAGTAGAATCAACGTAAAACACACGCTTTTCCTCAAACTTCCTGGTGCCCACCTCGAACAAGCTACTGGAAAGATGGCTTAGCCGTACCGTATTTTTTATTTCGGGCATTTTTGCTTTAAGGCCGCCTGGCATGCCTGCGGTATTTACCGCCGCCTTAAAGCCGCTGGCATCGCAGGTTATGCGGTAGGTTTGATCCGCGTTTTTATGGAATCGGTCGTAACTTAACTCGTTTTGCACCCAAAGCAATATCAGGATACTTGAAGCCATACCGATGGCCAGGCCCGATAAATTGATAAACGAATAGGCTTTATGCCTTACTATGTTTCTCCACGCAATTTTGAAATAGTTCTTTATCATTTTAGTTCATGGTTGATGGTTCACAGTTCATGGCCGAAGTTGTTTTCAACTAACCTCCGGTCTCTAATCTCTAATCACTCACTTCTCAAACTCTCTTTGAGAGCCATAGCTCATTCTGAGCGAAGGCTCTTTATCGGATTTACCAATGCTGCTTTAATTGCATGGAAACTAACCGTTGCCATTGCGATTAAAATTATAAGGCCACCTGCCAGTCCGACCATCCACAATTGCATAGTGGTGTGGTAAGCAAACCCCTGCAGCCATATATTCATGCCGTACCACGATATCGGCGCGGCAATCAGCAATGAAATAAAAACCAATATCAAAAACTCCGATGATAGCAGCCCAAACAGCGAGCTTACCTTTGCCCCCAATACTTTGCGAATACTGATTTCTTTAACGCGCTGTTCAGCAGTAAACATAACCAGCCCCAAAAGGCCCAGGCACGAAATAAAAATGCCGATGGACGCAAAATAATTGCAAAGCTTATTTACCACCTGTTCGCTGTTGTATAATTTGGCGTATTCCTGGTCGGAGAACTGGTACGAAAATGTAAAATCAGGATTAAGCTCTTTACTTATCTTCCCGAGTCCCACTATCACCTGTTTTGTTTTACCTGCTTCAATACGTACCAGTATGGTACCCCACTTTTGGTTATCAGCCAGGCGAATAAACAGTGGGCCGATGGCCTCGTGCATCGAGTTGAAATGAAAGTCTTTCAGTACACCTACAATCCTGCCATTATGGTCGCTCCAGGATAAAGCACGGCCGACTGCGTTTTGATAACCCATCTTTTTAGCAGCAGTCTCGTTTACCAGGTAGCTTGCCGAGTCGGTAAATTCCTTAGAGAAATCCCGCCCGCCAGTTAGCTCCAGCTTTAAAGTTTTCACAAAATCATACCCAACCACAGCATCCGAAAATGATACCGCCTGATTTGGATCTTTACCCTCCCACGTAATATCGCTCTTGGAATGACCGATTACAGTGGGCGATTCTTTCATTTTTGAGATAGAGTGCACGCCGGACATTTTCAATGCCTCATCTTTAAACAAATCGTACTTTTTAATCAATTCGCCCTCTAACGGGATGTAGAGCAGGTTTTCGCGATTATATCCGAGATTTTTACTTTGCACGTAGTTCATCTGCCCCGAAATGACGATGGTGCCTATAATAAGGATGATAGAAAGGGTAAACTGGAAAACAACCAGCCCTTTCCTGAAAAATATAGCCCCCTGGCCAAATTTAAGGCTGCCTTTTAAAACCCGTACCGGGCTTAACGATGACAGGAAAATAGCCGGGTACCCGCCCGATAATACCCCGGTTAATACCAATACGCCTGCCAAAGCCAGCCAGTAAACCGGCTGCCCTGCCTGTATTACTATCTGCTTACCGGTAATGCTGTTAAATTGGGGCAGCAACAATACAACCAACACGATTGCTATAAGCATTGATATAAACGAAAGCAGCAGGGCCTCGCTCATAAATTGACCTATTAAGCTTGACCTGGCCGCGCCCATAACTTTCCGTACGCCAACTTCCCTGGCCCGCTTTATTGAACGGGCGGTAGCCAGGTTCATAAAATTAATGCAGGCAATAAGTAATATAACGATGGCTACCAAACTGAAAATGTTTACATATTCAATCCTGCCGCCATCAGCTATTCCATTTTTAAATGTCGAATGAAGGTATTTTTCTGCGTACGGCTGCAGTGCAAGTTCGGTACGCATCCCTGCTGTCGCCGGCCTGTAAAAGCTGAGAAAATCTTTAATTTTAGCCGCTACCTTTTTAGGGTCGGCACCGGCGCGCAGCTGTATATAAGTTGACGGACTGGCACTGTTCCAATTATTTACCCAGGTATTTTCGGCAACAAAGGCTTTCCAGCTTTTCAAAAAATCAAATTGTTGTGATGAGTTGGCCGGTAAATTTTCAAAAACTGCCGTTACTACTAAATTATCCCTGTTTTCGTACCGGATGGCTTTCCCTATGGCATTATCGGCCGAGCCGAAAAAAGCTTCAGCCATCTTACGGGAAATTGCCAGGCCGTTTGCGGCACCCAAAGCGCTTTCGGGGGTTCCCTTTAAAAGCGTGTAGCTAAACATCCTGAAAAAATCGGCCCCGGCATAAGTTCCATCCATTTTAAGCACTTTGTTAGCGGCCTCGAATGTAAAAGGACGATTTTGCTCCAAACCGCTTGCGTACTGAACCTCCGGTACTTTTCTTTGCAATTCTTCGGCCAGTAAACCCTGTGTAAGGTATACCGCGTCTGTTGTTCCCTGGTGTATGTTACGTTCGTATACTTGGTACAATTGCGGCCCGTTGGCATGAAAGCCGTCCACGCTCCGCTCGTCCTGTACCCATAGCAAAATAAGCAGGCTGCAAGCCAGACCAACCGATAAGCCACCGATATTAATAAATGTATGCGCCTTGCTCTTTATCAGGTTGCGCCAGGCAATTTTAATATAGTTTCGTATCATGGGTTGTTCATTGTTAATAGTTCGTTGTTCATAGCCGGAGCTTTTTATTCCCCTCTTGAGAGGGGGTGCGCAGGCATTGTGTATTGGCAGGGGTGTGTTTCTACGCCATGCATATTCGACAATGCATTGGCGGGCTAACACACCCCTGACCCTCTCAAGAGGGGAGCCCCTGGCGCATTCCATTGTCTACCACCTACTCGCTCTTACAATATAAAACACATGCCAGTTACATAAACAACTCATTATTAGTTATTTAAAATAGATATTCAATTTTACAATTGTTCGCATCCGAACAGTTTGCGTGCGGTTTTGGCACGTCAGACGTGTTATCGCCAAAAAAATAAACCCTTTTGGCACTGTAACATATTTGCATGTACCCCTATCATAGCTTTATTGTTAAAAACTTTATAATTTAGCTTTAAATATTATTAACTGACCCGTATTTATCCTGAATTTGTATGATAAAGAACTTTTACTTTATTCTGTTATTGTTTATTGCCCCCGCAGCGTTTGCCCAGCGCACGTATATACAATGCGGCAAGCTGATTGATGGTGTTGCCAACAAGGCGCAAACCGAGGTTACCATAATTGTAGATGGCAACAAGATAACCGATATTCAAAAAGGCTATATTGGCGGCAATGCAGGCGACAAGGTTATCGACCTTAAAAATAAAACGGTAATGCCTGGCCTTATCGATTGCCATGTGCACCTGGAAAGCCAGGGCAGCAAAAATTCGCTTTTAGAAGGTTTTACTTTGACTGATGCCGACATTGCTTACAAAGCTGCGGTTTACGCGAAACGAACTTTGATGGCCGGTTTTACCACCGTGCGCGACTTGGGCGGCAGTGGTGTAAATATCAGCCTGCGTAAAGCCGTGCAAAAAGGCGAAGTTGACGGGCCAAGGATATTTACTGCCGGCAGGGCCATATCAGCAAGTGGCGGGCACATGGATGCTTCGGTAGGTTTTAGGGATGACGCTTTTGACCACAAAATGGGGCCCGAAGACGGCGTTGCCGATGGCCGCGAAGAGTTGGTAAAGGCCGTGCGTTTTCAATTTAAACGCGGGTCGGATGTGATTAAAATAGCTTCTACCGGCGGCGTACTTGATTTGAGCGAAAACAGTTCGGGCGCCGAGTTTACTATCGATGAAATAAAAGCGGTGGTTGAAACTGCCAAAGATTATGGTCTGCGCGTAGCCTGCCATGCTCACGGTGCCGAAGGCATTAAACGGGCAATACTTGGCGGCGTTACTTCGATAGAGCATGGCACGTTTATGAACGAGGAGGATATGGAGCTGGCCAAAAAATACGGCACTTATTTAGTACCGACCATCATCGCCGGGAAATCGGTAGCTGATTCGGCAAAAATAAACGGCTATTTCCCGCCGGTAATTGCGCGTAAGGCAACTGAGGTGGGCACGGTGATACAGCAAACATTTGGTAAAGCTTATAAAGCCGGTGTAAAAATTGCTTTCGGTACCGATGCAGGCGTGTATGCCCACGGCAAAAACGCAAAGGAATTTGAATACATGGTTGAAGCCGGCATGCCGCCAATAGAAGCTATAAAAGCCGCTACCACCAGCGCGGCAGATTTAATCGGCATCAGCAATATGGTGGGCAGCATTGAAAAAGGCAAGCTTGCCGATATAGTGGCCGTTGACGGCGACCCGCTGCAAGACATCAAAGTACTACAACACATGGCCTTTATTATGAAGGACGGAAAAATATACTTGCAATAACCAATATCGTGGCAAAACTTAAATCTTTATCCGTTTTACTTTGCGGTCTGCTTTCGGGTTTGGCTGCCAACCAGGCGAGCGCCCAATCAGCCAAACCAGAAAACCCGCTGATGAAAATTTACCGGGAAACGCCGCCAAAAATCAACGACCTGGTGCATACTAAACTCGATGTGCGTTTCGATTACAAAAAACGCTACCTGTACGGCAAAGAATGGGTAACCTTAAAGCCGCACTTCTATCCTACCGATACTTTAAGGCTGGACGCTAAGGGCATGGATTTAAAAACGATCGCCCTGGTGAAAAACGGAAAGAATATCCCGCTTAAATACAGGTACGAGGATAGCCTTTCAGTGGCTATACAGTTGGATAAAGTTTATCATAATACTGAAAGCTATACTATTTACATTGATTACACTGCCAAGCCCGAGCAATTAAACCCCAAAATTGCCGCCGAAGGTACGGGTCTGTATTTTATCAACCCGGACGGTACCGACAAGGATAAGCCAACGCAAATATGGACCCAGGGCGAGGCGGAAAGCTCATCGTGCTGGTTCCCAACCATCGACAAGCCCGAACAGAAAACAACTTCGGAGGTAAGCATCACGGTGCCGGCGAAGTATGTAACCCTGTCGAACGGAAAGCTGGCTTTACAAAAAGCTAACGGCGACGGTACGCGCACCGATACCTGGAAAATGGAGTTGCCGAACGCACCCTACCTGTTTACTATGGTGGTAGGCGATTTTAAAATTTATAAAGATAAATGGCGCGATAAGGAAATCAGCTATTACCTGGAGCCTAAATATTATCCTTATGCCAAGGAAATATTCGGGATGACACCTGAAATTGTTGAGTTTTATTCGAAAACGCTCGGCGTTGATTATCCGTGGAACAAGTATTCACAAATAGTGGTGCGCGATTTTACCGGGGGTGCAATGGAGAATACTACCGCTACAACCCATTCAGAAAATATACAGCAAACACACCGCGAGCTGCTGGACGCCAATTACAATTATGCCCGCAGTACCATAGCCCACGAACTGTTCCACCAATGGTTCGGTGATTTTGTAACCACCGAAAGCTGGAGCAACATTACGGTTAATGAATCGTTTGCCGACTTTAGCGAGACCATTTGGGCGGAACACAAATACGGCAAAGACGAGGGTGATGCCCATGGCTACGCCGACTTACAGCGCTATCTTAATTATCCCGGAGGCGACACTAAAAACCTGGTACGTTTCCATTACGTGCAGGTATTTGATGTAGCCGATGCTGTAACTTACCAGAAAGGCAGCAGGATTTTAAATATGCTGCGGAATTACTTAGGCGATGCTGCTTTTTTTAAAGGCCTGAACATCTACCTGAAAACAAACGCTTACTGCAATGGCGAAGCCCAGCAACTGCGCCTGGCGGAAGAGCAAGCCAGCGGCCGCGACCTTACCTGGTTTTTTAACCAATGGTACTATGGCGCCGGTCACCCTATATTGAATATCAGTTATAAATGGGACGAAAACACCAAAACCCAAACGGTTTATTTACAGCATACGCAAACAGGGCAAACTTTCAGGCTGCCAATGGCGATTGATGTTTATGCCGGCGGTAAAAAAGAACGCCATAATGTTTGGATGAACGATAAGGCGGATACGCTGACCTTCCATGCAGCCTCAAAACCCGATTTGGTAAATGTTGATAGCGACAAAGTATTGCTGGCCGCCAAAACTGATAACAAAACACCAGACGAATATGCATTTCAGTATTTTAACGCGCCGTTATATGTAGACCGGCTTGAAGCGATAACCTTTGCCTCTTCGAATAAAACGGACAAGCAAGCGCAAAAGATATTGGTAGCCGCCATAAAAGATGAATACTACGGCCTGCAGGTTAAGGCTCTCAAAGCACTTGATTTAAGCAATGATGATGTCCGCAGCGCCGCATTACCGGCAATTACATCGCTGGCGCAAACAGGTGAGAACACTTTGGTTAAAGCCGCTGCAATTACGGCACTGGGTAAGTTAAAATCGGCTGGCAATTTATCGCTGTTTAAAAATGCATTAAACAACCAATCGTATGCGGTACAGGGTGCCGCCTTGAGTGCTTTGGCAGAACTTGACCCCACACAAGCAGTATCACTGGCTAAAAATTATGAAAGCGATAACCAGGGCGCCCTAAGCCTGGCAATACTCAACATTTACGCAAACAGCGGCAGCGATGAGCAATGGCCTTATGTATACAATTCGTTCCAAAAGGCAACGTCGCAAGGCCAATTTAGCATGATAAACGGGCCCTTTACCGTAATGGTGGGACGTGTTAAAAACCCTGCCTATGCCCAACAGGGTGTAACAGCAATGAAGGACTTTGGCTTAAAGTTTAAAGGCTTTGGATTGGCACAACCTGTTATTGCAGCGCTGAATGGTATAAAAGATCAGCGCGCCAAAATTAACGACACCGAATCGGTTAAAATAATTGACGACGCCATTAAACAATTAAGTGAAACAAAGTAAGCGCACAATGTATTGTGTATCTTATAAAATGAACAAAAAACCTATACAAATAAATAACCATGAATATTAAAAAACTATCACCATTTATCCTTTCGGGCCTGTTTGTCGGGCTTGCTGCAAGCGGGGTAAATGCACAGGCTGCCAAACCGGAAGACCCGGCAATGAAGATTTACCGCGAAACACCGCCCAAGATTAACGATTTGGTGCACACCAAACTTGACGTTCGCTTCGACTATAAAAAACGCCACATGTATGGTAAGGAGTGGGTTACTTTGAGGCCACACTTTTACCCAACTGACAGCCTTAGACTGGACGCGAAAGGCATGGACCTTAAAACCATCGCCATTGTGAAAAACGGCAAAAATGTGCCGCTAAAATTCAGGTATGATGACAGCCTTACCGTGGCTATCCAACTGGACAAGGTTTACCATAGCACCGAAAGCTATACCATCTACATTGATTATACTGCAAAACCAAACGAACTGCATGTTAAAGGCAGCGCGGCTATAAACGATGCAAAGGGCCTTTACTTTATCAACCCCGACGGTACCGAAAAAGATAAGCCAATCCAGATTTGGACACAGGGCGAAACCACCGGCTCATCGTGCTGGTTCCCAACTATCGATTTATCGGAACAAAAAACTACCGACGAAATCAGCATGACTGTTTTGAATAAATATGTAACCTTATCGAACGGCAAGTTGGTATCGCAAAAAGTTAACGGCGATGGCACGCGTACCGATACCTGGAAACAGGATTTGCCGCACTCGCCATACTTGTTTATGATGGCCGTTGGCGACTTTAAAATCTACAAAGATAAATGGCGCGACAAAGAGGTTAGTTATTACCTGGAGCCGAAATACGCCCCTTATGCCAAGCAGATTTTCGGCATGACGCCTGAGCTGATTGAGTTTTACTCGAAAACCCTTGGTGTTGACTATCCCTGGGCCAAATATTCGCAAATTGTGGTGCGTGACTACGTGAGCGGTGCGATGGAGAACACTTCGGCAACGCTGCATGGCGAGTACGTACAAGAAACCCCGCGCGAGCTGATTGATGCCTATTATGATGCTGGTCGCAGTACCATAGCGCACGAATTATTTCACCAATGGTTTGGGGATTTGGTTACCGCTGAAAGCTGGAGCAACCTTACTGTAAATGAAAGCTTTGCCGACTTTAGCGAAATGCTTTGGGCCGAGCACAAATATGGCCAGGATGAAGCCGATTCGCACAGTAACGATGCAATGCAAAACTACCTGGGCTCGCCGGATGCTAAAGGCAAAAACCTGGTACGTTTCCATTATGTTGATAAAGAAGACGTTTTTGACGTGGTAACTTACCAAAAAGGCGGCCGCATTTTAAATATGCTGCGCAACTATTTGGGTAAAGAAGCTTTTTACAAGGGTTTAGGATTATACCTGAAAACCAACG
>JBDUDE010000203.1:0-3129 GCA_040003105.1 Mucilaginibacter sp.
GTCAACAGCAATTTCCTTTAATTTTTTTACTTCAAATTCCTTGCGTTCGATAGAATCAAGCTTGCGGTCTTTATCTTTTACTTTAATGATATCAAACAGTTCCAGCTGCTGTGCTTTCAACCAGCGTTCCTGCTCGTTACCGGCAACTACATCTGTTGCGGCCTTGCGACCGCCACCACCACGCCTTCCACCTGCGGCCGGAGCCGGGGTTACTGCCGCCGAATGGGTAAAATTGGTGAGTTGGACCAATTCCCCGCCTGCAATTTTAAACGAATACAGGTTTTCGCCACGGGTAAAAATCACTTTGGTTTCATCGCCGCTGAAAGACGGGCTGCCTTCCCTTTCGGCGGTATTGGTAAGCTGCGTTATTTTGCCGGTGGCAAGGTCTGACAAGAAGACGTCTCCATTTTTTTCGAATACTTTTAGTGTGTGCTTTTTGCTCCAGTCGCCATATTCGGGTATCATGGCCTTGCGCTCATCGGGGCTGACCTTTGCGGGCTTAATATCGGTTGGGGTTATCGCAAACAGCTGGTCGCGGTCTGTATTTTCGGGGTTCCAGTTAAAATATATCTTTTTGCTGTCATCGCTCCAGCGGATATTTGAGGGAGCTACACCAATCCACCTGGGGTCGCGCATTATTTTTTCGATGGATAAGGGGGCCAGGCTTTGCGCAAACGCGCCGCTGCACCCTGATAAAAGCAGGATGATAAGGATTTTTTTCATGTCAGTTATTTTGTTCTGCCGGCTTGAACCGCGGCGTTTATTAACCGCCCTAACCAAAGTACAAGTAATCGGCAAGCCAATATAGGATTTTCCCTAATCATTAGTATTTTTAACATCGTTTTGTTACAAAATGGAGATAAAAGGACAAGGTTTTACGCTTCGCGGATGGAAGACTGACGATGCCCTGGCGTTGCAGCGCAATGCTGATAACAGCAAAATTTACGCCTGCGTTTTAGACTTGTTCCCGCATCCTTATACTATGGAACACGCGGTTGAATGGGTTAGCATGATGATGGCCCAGGACCCATTGCTGGTATTTGTTATTGATGTAGCCGGCGAACTTGCAGGCGTAGTTGGCATTACCATGCGCAGCGACGTTTACCGCAAAGCCCCGTTAATAGGTTATTGGCTTGGCGAAGCTTACTGGGCCCGCGGTATTATGACACAGGCCGTAAAACTTGTAGTTGATTATGCTTTTGCCAACCTGGATATTGTGCGACTACAGGCCGGTGTTTTTAGCTGCAACCCGGCATCCATGCGGGTGCTGGAGAAAGCAGGTTTTGTAAAAGAAGGTATTGCCCGCAGCGCCATTATTAAAAACGGTGTTGTTTTGGATGAGCACTGTTATGGGTTGGTGAAGTCTGAACCTTGATTCGCCTGATTAAAGGATGAAACGTGATACCTGCACCATTTCCTATCAAAGCAAATCAAGCCATCCTCAAATCCCACGAACCATGGTTCGCGCCCAACAAATTACCCCTTTTCGCGTAAAAGAGGTACCTCTCCTCACGTATTTATACTCCGCAAAACACAGTACCAACACCCAAACAATCAGGTGTCAATACGGTTGCCCCTCGCACCGGTCCCCCATACCTTTACCAATAATTAGTGGTGCATAAAAGCACCGGGTGAACAAGCAGGGCGTTCATTGAAAAAATTTGATAAAGGGAACAGGCAGAAAATCCCGATACATCTACCTATGTATTAACAGAGTATGCGCCCGTATGCCGAAAAGGGCGAACAGAGTAGGCAATAATTATTTATCTAAATGTTATGGCAACTACAAAATTTTCAAAGGCTACACCTATCTATGTATCGGTACCGCCAAAAATGACTATTGATCAAACACACGCTGTTACCAAAGAAATTTTGGGCATTGTGGGCTGCCCAGGCTGTTATTCGGGCTTTCATTTCCAGTTTATTGACGAAACTGAAATGATACACGCCCGTGTTGATGCAAAGGGAATTAATGTTGGTGGCGCAAAATTTTAAGTGCTTTGAAAAACCCGGACGAACTTGGCGTAGGCCTGATTTACTTCCCGGGGTTCGAAGATTTTCTTGCATTGCATTCGTCGTTGATAGATGTTGTTGAGATTGAGCCGCAAACCTTTTGGTTTGATAAAAATGATGACTGCAATGCATTTAAATACAACCCCGAAGTAACCGACTTTTTGCGCACTTACCCCCGCCCCAAGCTATTTCATGGTGTGGGCTACCCCGTTGGCGGCACTTTTTTGCCACCCGATGCGCATTTTAACACCCTGCGCCAACAAGCTGCCGAGCTTAACCCAAAATGGGTGAGCGAACACCTGAGCTTCAATTTTTTTAACGATGAGGGCCGCGATATAAATTCCGGATTTTTGCTGCCACCGGTACAAACTGCCGAAAGTATTAAAACCGCAGTGGCCAACATCAACAATTACCGCACACAAATGGACCGCCCGTTTGCCTTCGAAACCGGCGTGAATTATTTTCAGCCCCGCAAAAACGAAATGGCCGACGGCCTTTTTGTTAACCGCGTGGCCGAAGAAGCCGATTGCCATATCTTACTTGATTTGCATAACCTGCTGGTTAACCAGCGCAACGGCCGGCAAACCGTGAAAGAATTTTTAAGTCACCTTGATTACGAGCGTGTTATTGAGCTGCATGTGGCCAATGGCATTTATTATAAAGATTACTACCTGGATGCGCATAGCGGCGCATCAGACGATGAACTACTTGGCATACTGGAAGATGTAGTTGGCAAACTACCAAACCTTAAAGCCCTGATGTTTGAAATTACCCCCGACTATTTTATGAAGGTACCCGAAGCCGAAATACGCGGTCAGCTAATAAAAATGCGCCGGATATGGGATAAAAAGGGGCATCATTTTAAAAAGCAACTACCAAATAAGTGCGAAGGTCAAAATTTTGATGAAAGCATATCTGTAAACGAATGGGAGCACACCGTTGGCAGCATAATTTTAGGCCGCAAACCCGAAAGCCTGCTGGCTGATGAACTAATGCAGGATAAAGGGGTAGCTATTGTTAAAGACCTTGTTTTCCACTTCAGGGCGTCGCTATTAATATCCATGTTTAAGCTGACCACCCGGTTGCTAAGGCTTTCGGTTGGCGAAGAAGTATTCA
>JBDUDE010000949.1:0-3127 GCA_040003105.1 Mucilaginibacter sp.
AAGGCTAAGTTTGGTGATTATATGTCATCCGGCTCTGATGCCAAAAGCGCTAACAGCCTGCTAAAAGATAACAGTAAAAAGTATCCTGATTTTTTGCCCAACAAAAAAAGCCTGGCCCTGGTAAATATCATTTTTGGTAACATACCTGCAAATTTTAAGTGGATTGCCGGGATGTTAGGTATGAAAGGTAATACGCAATATGGTATTAATCAGTTGACAGAGCTGAAAAAGGAACTGCCAAGATCACCTTACAGCTTTTACGACGATGAGATCATCTGGTTTTTGTGCGTTACCGATATCAATTTGGTGCATAGTAAAAATGGCTTTGATACGCTGATCGGTTACCTGGCGGGTATGGATAATAACAGTATGCTTAAAGTGTATTTACAAGGGTATGTATCGTCAAAAACGGCACATAACGATGAAACGATAAAATACCTGGAGGCTGCGCCAAAGTCAGGTCAGTATATTGCCGTGCCCCCAATATATTATATGCTTGGCTGCGCCAAACTTAACCGTATGGATGGGGATACACAGGCTGCCTTAGCTCATTACGTTAATGAGTATAAGGGGACCGCTTTTATTAAAGATGCTTATTTAAAGATCGCCTACTTTTATCTCCTTCAAAACGATGCGGTAAAATTTGAAGAATATCGCAAACTGGCACGCACCAGGGGGGCTGCTACTGATGGGAAAGATAAGATCGCACTCCGCGAGGCAATTGAGCCCAGGCCGGATATTGAACTGCTGCGGACCCGGTTCTTATTCGATGGCGGCTATTACACCAAAGCCATGGCACAACTTGCCGGCAAGGATGTAAATAGCTTGAGACTAACCCGCGATAAAATCCAATATTACTACTACTTAGGCAGGATCAACGATAAAATCAACAAAAACGCGGAGGCTGTTTCATATTACCAAAAAGCCATAGCATTGGGTAAGGAAACCAGCTACTATTACGCTGCCAATGCCGCCCTGATGATCGGTAACATTTACGAAGAGGTTAAAGACAACGTAAAGGCTGCGAACTATTATCACCAGGCAATAGATATGAAGGCACACGATTATCAAACTGATATTGATAACGATGCCAAGGCGGGGTTGAAACGAATTGGTCAGTAGGTAAGGTTGCCCGGCTCATCGGTAAAACGTACGGTTTTGCGCATACTTTGCAGGTGATGGGCGTTTACATTTTGCTTTAGCGCTTCAAAGTCGAAATCATGATTTGTGCCGCAATCCAACAGCGTCATATTGGCCGATGGTTTGGTGCTTTCGTAATATTCCAAAACATTGCTGCTCCATATCAACTGGCAGTCGCCTTTTACGCGGCTAATAATCTCGTTTATGCCATTTTTAAACTCGATGTGCCTGATGTGCTGCGATTCCAGCTCGGCCTGGGGAAAAAATAGCAGGATGTTACCAGGTTCGTTCAAAAGTTCCGCTGCGTATTGAATGCTTTCTTTTACCGACCACGCATTCGGCTCTACAGAAAACGAGCCAACGTACTTCAGCCACCAGTTTTTCTCCATCTGCTTTTTAACCGACATGGTGTACAAACCTTTCAGCTTTTGTTGCTTATCGATGTGTTTAAAAGCGATATAATATGAGAAAAAGCCATCCAAAAACCCAAAGTGGTTACACATCAATACGTAAGAGTGATTGGGTTTAATATCAACCGGCGCAATTTTCATTTTATTAAACCGCCGCCTGAAGAACCACATCAATACAGATGAGCCCCACCTGATAAACGGCAACGGAATAGGTTTGGCCTTTATCATCATGACAACAGCGCGGTTAACTGGGTAACAAAGTTCTTTTTTATCATCTCGTGCCCCTCGTCTAAAACAATTACGGTGGCGTCTTTTACTTTTGCGATAAAATCTTTACCAATTCCCGGTGGGAAGGATTTATCGCGATTGCCAAATATAAAGATGCTTTTTATGTTTTGTTCATTTAATGCTTTCAGCAAGAGCGGTTCATTGGTTTCAAAGGTGCGGAGGTAGGTAAAGCACGCGTAAAAATTGAACCTGAGTTCGGGAGTGCCAATTTCCCCAAATAATATTTTATAAGCTTCGGCATCTATAATTCGCAAGCGTTTAAAAAGCTTAAGCATCCGTACCAAAAAAGTTTCGCTAAGCGCCAGTTTTTCGAGCATTTTATTGCCGGTTTTACTTTTGCTGAAAAACGGTATCAACCTCCCTGGGTTCAAAGAGGAAGGGGCGGCGATGATAAATTCATCTACAAGATGAGGCAATTCTTCCGTAACCGTACTGGCATAGTGCGTTCCCATGGAGTATCCGATTATAGAAAAGCGCTCAACTTTCTCATGCCGGCAAAAGTTAAGCACTAAATCCGCCAGCTGCTTTTTGGTGATTCCTTTTTTAACGGCCTCAAGGCTTTGGTCCTTTAGCTTTGTTTCTTTATGAAAAAAAAGGTCGAACCCGATGAAAGTGTATTTATCCCCTAACGTTGATTCGAGGATTTTAAATTGTTTACCATGCATACCGTACCCATGAAAGCCAAGCATAGTTTTAGGGCCATCACCAAATTTATAGTAATGCAGCGTAACCAGGTCATCTTCAAAGTAATGGTCGGTCATACGCTTGAAACGATATTGGGTGTCACCCTGAGGTACAAGCCTTCCCTTCGACCAAGCTCAGGGCAGGCTTGTGCCTTAGCATGACACCCCTGTTTTGACGGTTCGAAGGCTTTTATCATTTGATGTCTATATTTTCAATAAAGGCAATCGCCCAGGCATAATCGCCATCGTGAGATATGGAGAGGCCGATATCAAACTTAGGCCCATCGCGATGGATAATAGCAGTCGGCCTGCCAACGGGTTTATCCCTTAATATCTCTATTTTTTTTGGGCCAAGAGCAGATGGGTCAACCTGCTTTACGGCTTTATAAATAGCTTCCTTAGCAGCCCAGGTTGACGCATAACGCAGCAATGGCTTTTCAAATTGCTCGCAATAATCTATTTCATTTTCGGTATAAACCTTTGCTTTAAACGAGGGGGTAAATGATTTTTCGAAATCAGGAACGAATACAATATCATTGCCTGCTGAAAATTTTTGAGCGGGTACCAGTTCTTCCAGTGCTGTTTTAATTTCCTTCTCCATCTACG
>JBDUDE010000252.1:0-3127 GCA_040003105.1 Mucilaginibacter sp.
AGCTGCGGCTTCCTGTATTTGTCTTACAGGTACCCCGGCGGCGGCCGCCAACTCCTCAACTTTATATTTAACCAGGTGATGCAAAAATTCGGTATAGCCAACCGTGTTATTTTTAATATGCTCATGGTCGAAAACGGTTCCGGGGTTTTCCAGTTCGGCGGCGTAAAGCAGCTTTTCAATTGCTTTTAATACGGCCATATCGCCATTTATTTTCACCTGCAGGTATAAATCTGCTAACTGAGTAGTAATGCCCATCAGGCCTTTTACCGTTTGAGGGTTCTTAAAACCCATCAGGCCAGCCTCAAACAGCGGATTGATAGCAATTATTTTCGAGCCGTTTTCTTTTGCCTTTTGCAGGGCGGTAAGCATGCGCGGGTGGTTGGTGCCGGGATTTTGCCCCATAATGATAATCACATCCGTGTCGTAAAAATCATTAAGCGTTACCGTTCCTTTGCCAATTCCAATGGTGTCGGCCAGGGCAACGCCGGTCGACTCGTGGCACATATTGGAGCAATCTGGCATATTGTTGGTGCCGAATTCGCGTACAAAAAGCTGGTAAGTAAATGATGCCTCGTTACTGGTGCGACCCGACGTGTAAAACGCAGCCTCGTCCGGCGATTCAAGCGCGTTTAAGTGGTCTGCTATTTTTTTGAAAGCCAAATCCCAGCTTATCGGTGTATAATGGGTGCCGCCTTTCGGCAGGTAAACCGGCTGGGCTATCCTCCCTTTTTTGCCTATTTCGTAATCATTTAGCTTGGCAAGGTCAGCTACAGAATTTTGGGCGAAAAACTCGCCGGTAAGTTTTTTAGTGGTGGCTTCTTCGGCAAGGGCTTTGGCGCCGTTTTCGCAGTATTCGGCAATTGGCGAGCGGTCATCGTCCGGGTCGGGCCAGGCACAGCTGGAGCAATCAAAACCGTCCTTTTTGTTCATGTGGTACAACGCTTCCATGCCGCGGATTGGGCCTGCTTCTTTGAGTACGTCTGCTAACGCTTCGGTTACGGCCGGTATGCCCGCTGCCCAGGTTTTTGGTCTGGTAACTTTTAAATCCAACAGCGCTTCGGGGTTCTCTTCAGCCGGGATGTCTGGATTATTGCTCATAGTGATTTAGCAGCTAAAGGGTTGGGGTAATTGTCACTCTGGTCTTCGGCAACATTATCCAGGCAGGTAAAATCTTTTTCTACCAATAAATGGGGCATGTGCCTTATATTTTCAAAACCAACCTTTTCGGTTTCCGCTAGTTCGGCAAGCATTGTTGCAGGCATAAATAACGTTATGGTATTATTGTTAAAAGTCGCCGAAAGCTGGTAATCATCAACAATTTGCAGTGAATAAACCAATTTATTAACGCCAAAATCAACACTATCTTCCAGCAGCTTATTTTTAACCAACGCGGCCACATCCGACTGTGAGAGCCGGTACCTGATAGAATTACTTTTAATTCGAATTTTCATGTATAGGTGTTACTATGCGGCGTGCCGCAGTATAAATATTAAAACGCCTGTCGCGTAAAAAGCCGGCCAGGGTTATATCAAACTCCGCTGCCATCTCAACTGCCAAACTTGATGGCGCGCCGACGGCTGCGATAATCCTGATACCTGCCATAACCGCCTTTTGTACCAGCTCGAAACTGGCGCGACCGCTTAAAAGCAGGATATGATTGTTTAAAGGCAATAGCCCCTGTTGCAGCGATGCGCCTATCAATTTATCCAAAGCATTATGCCTGCCCACGTCTTCCCGCAATAAAAGCAGTTCGCCATCTAAATTAAATAAGGCGGAAGCATGCAGACCGCCTGTCTCTTCAAAAACTGCTTGTTGTTCCCGCAAAATTTCGGGTAGCCGGTAGAGTAAGTCGCTATCGACCGTTATATCGTCATCCTGCTTAACAAAATTACCAACGGTGCGAATGGCATCGATGGAACCTTTGCCGCAAACCCCGCAGCTGGATGTGGTGTAGAAATTGCGTTCGGTATTTTTTAAGTCCGGCACAACGCCTTCGCGCAGCGTAACCTGTATTACATTTTCTTTATTTTCTGCACAGGCGATAAAGCAATAATCAACACCGGCAACCTCCCCTGCATTTTTCACTACGCCTTCGGTAAATAAAAAGCCGGCCGCCAGCTCTGCATCATTCCCCGGCGTGCGCATGGTAACGGATACATTTTGTGTTTTCTCCTCGCCGTTTGAATCGTAGGAAAGCCGTATTTCAAGCGGTTCCTCAATGGCAAGCGCATCAAAGGTTTCGGTACCGTCGGCATCGTTTACTTTTATAATTGCAGTTCTTTTTACGGAAGACATAGATTTGAGACTTGAGATATGAGATGTAAGATAAATCCGACACCTTGCATATTATAAAAACCATTGCAATTTAAGATTGTTTGCTTTAAATGCAAGTTCAAATATTTCAACGTGCTTAGGCGTTATTTCTAACTATTTTCATCTAATTTTGAGGCATGAACATTAAAATTCTGGCGTTTGGCATTGCAAAGGATATATTCGGAAGCACGTCGGTTAATTTGGAGCTGGCAAATGATGCTACTGTTTACAATTTAAAATACCTGTTGGAGCAGCAATACCCGCGCTTAAAACAACTGGCATCGTACATGGTAGCTGTAAATAATGAATATGCTTTGCCCGGCGATAATTTGCACGAACGGGACGAGATAGCGATAATTCCGCCGGTTAGCGGTGGCTAGACTAGATTTATTGGATTTGAGGATTGCCAGGATGACACCGGGCAAGCTGTCAGCAGCAGCCAAATCCCTTAATCTTTAATCAGGTAAACATGGTTCAGACAAAAGAATTCGTTGAACACAAACATCCAAATATTCGCTATTCCCCTCGATATCCAGTCCTCCATCGACTGGATAATGTCTCCTGAATCAGGAGGCATCGATGTATTTATCGGAACCGTACGCGACCTAACCAAAGGCAAAAAAGTAACCCGCCTGGAGTTTGAGGCTTATGAGCCTATGGCTATCTCCGAAATGGAGAAAATCGCCAAACAGGCATTTGAAAAATGGCCGGTTCAAAAGGTTCTGATCCATCACCGTACAGGCGTGCTGGAAGTTGGCGAAGTCCCTGTAGTAATTGCCGTATCTGCCGCGCACCGGGCTGCCGCATTTGATGC
>JBDUDE010000133.1:0-3123 GCA_040003105.1 Mucilaginibacter sp.
TACCGGGAGTAGCAGGTACCTGGAAAGACTTAACTGACTCGGTAAACCGCATGGCGGGTAATCTTACATCGCAGGTGCGTAATATCGCTGGTGTAACAACAGCGGTGGCAAATGGTGACTTATCCAAAAAAATTACGGTTGACGTAAAGGGCGAAATGCTGGAGCTGAAGAAAACCATCAATACGATGGTGGATCAGCTCAACTCATTCGCATCCGAAGTAACGCGTGTGGCGCTCGAGGTTGGAACCGAGGGTAAACTTGGCGGCCAGGCCCGCGTAAAAGGCGTTGGCGGTGTATGGAAGGATTTGACCGACTCGGTTAACCAGATGGGCAGTAACCTTACCGACCAGGTGCGAAATATTGCCGGTGTAACCACAGCGGTGGCAAAGGGTGACCTTTCGCGAAAGATTACGGTGGATGCCAAGGGCGAGCTTTTGGAACTGAAGAACACCATTAACACGATGGTGGACCAATTGAACTCCTTCTCGTCCGAAGTAACGCGTGTGGCGCGCGAGGTGGGCTCGGAAGGGCAATTGGGTGGCCAGGCAAACGTGCCGGGTGTAGGCGGTACCTGGAAGGACTTAACCGACTCGGTAAACCAGATGGCAGGTAACCTTACCGGCCAGGTGCGTAACATAGCCGAGGTAACCACGGCGGTAGCAAAAGGAGACTTATCGAAAAAAATTACAGTTGACGTGCAGGGCGAAATGCTGGAGCTGAAGATAACCATTAACACGATGGTTGACCAGCTGAACTCATTCGGCTCCGAAGTAACGCGTGTGGCACGTGAGGTGGGCTCAGAAGGACAATTGGGTGGCCAGGCCAACGTACCGGGTGTGGGTGGTACCTGGAAGGATTTAACCGATTCGGTAAATAAAATGGCCGATAACTTAACCTCGCAGGTGCGTAACATTGCCGAAGTAACTACAGCGGTGGCAAAGGGTGACCTTTCGCGAAAGATTACAGTAAATGCTAAAGGCGAGCTGTTAGAGCTGAAGGACACCATTAACACCATGGTTGACCAGTTGCGCGGCTTTGCATCGGAAGTAACGCGTGTGGCACGTGAGGTGGGCTCCGAAGGCCAATTGGGCGGCCAGGCCAACGTGCCGGGTGTGGATGGTACCTGGAAAGATTTGACCGACTCGGTAAATAAAATGGCGGGCAACCTTACCGCCCAGCTGCGGAACATTGCCGATGTATCCATAGCGATAGCAAACGGCGACTTATCTAAAAAAATTACGGTTGACGTTAGGGGAGAAATTTTGCAGCTGAAGGAAACCATTAATACCATGGTTGACCAGTTACGTGGTTTCGCATCCGAAGTAACCCGTGTTGCACGTGAGGTGGGTACCGACGGTAACCTGGGAGGCCAGGCATTTGTACCGGGTGTTGCTGGTACATGGAAGGATTTGACAGACTCGGTAAACCAAATGTCGAGTAACTTAACGTCGCAGGTGCGTAACATTGCCGAAGTAACCAAGGCAGTTGCCAGCGGCGACCTTTCAAAAACCGTTATCATCGACGTAAAAGGCGAGATAATGGACTTAAAAAACACCATTAATACTATGGTGGACCAACTTAACTCCTTCGCATCCGAAGTAACGCGTGTGGCGCGTGAGGTGGGTACGGAAGGAAAGCTTGGCGGTCAGGCGCACGTAAAAGGTGTGGGTGGTACATGGAAAGATTTAACGGACTCTGTAAACCAGATGGCATCAAACTTAACAGGCCAGATACGCGGTATTGCAAAAGTGGCTACCGGTATTGCCAAGGGTAATCTGAAACAGCGCCTGTCTATCAATGCCCTTGGCGAGGTGGCCCAGCTTACCGATACCATTAATGAAATGATTGATACCCTCGCCGTTTTTGCCGATGAGGTAACCACGGTGGCACGCGAAGTGGGTGTACAAGGGCGATTAGGCGGCCAGGCCAGCGTACCAGGCGCATCGGGTACATGGAAGGACTTAACGGAAAACGTGAACCAACTGGCGCAAAACCTTACCGTACAGGTGCGCTCCATATCCGAAGTAGCAAGCGCGGTAACCAAAGGCGACTTAACCCGGACCATCCGCGTAGATGCCAAAGGCGAGCTGGAGGCCTTGAAGGATACCATTAACCAGATGATTGCCAACCTTAAAGGCACAACGCTAAGGAACCACGAACAGGATTGGCTAAAATCGAACCTTGCAAAGTTTGCCCAGATGCTGCAGGGCCAGCGAGACAGGAACGCTGTGGCCAACAAGGTACTATCGGAACTGGCAGAGCTGGTAAATGCACGATACGGCGCGTTCTATATCCTGGAACAGCCCGAATTGTCGGACGAGCCTAAACTGAAACTATTTGCCGGCTACGCGCAAAAAAGCCGTAAGCTGATAGACCAGGAGTTTTCGCTTAACGAAGGGCTCGTTGGTCAGTGCGCCATCGATAAGGAACGCATCCGGCTTTCGAACGTGCCGGGCGAGTATCTGCAAATCAGTTCCGGCATTGGCAGCGCAGCCCCTATTGATTTGGTGATACTGCCTGTGTTATTCGAGAATAACATCAAAGCGGTTATCGAACTTGCTTCATTCGAAAACTTTGGTGACACGCATATCGACTTCCTCGACCAATTAACTGAAAGTATCGGTATCGTACTGAACAACATCGAAACTAATACCCGTACCGAAGAACTGCTGGCACAATCGCAATCGCTGGCAAGCGAACTGTCGGCACAACAGGAAGAGTTAAGGCGCGCCAATGATGAGTTGCACGATAAAGGCCGCTCGCTCGAAGAAAAAGCAGAGCAGCTGACGTTAACTTCGAAATATAAATCGGAATTCCTGGCCAACATGTCGCACGAGTTGCGCACGCCGCTTAACAGCTTATTGATATTGGCACAACAGCTATTTGAAAACCCTGAAGGCAACCTTACCGAAAAACAGCGGATGTTTGCCAAAACCATTCACTCCTGCGGGGATGACCTTATCCAGCTGATTAATGATATCCTCGATCTTTCAAAAATAGAATCGGGGGTTATCGCTGCTGACGTAATGCCGGTCAGCTTCAAGGAAATCACCTCGTTTGCTGAGTCGACCTTTAAGCCGATATCGGAAGCCAAAAATCTTAAATTCGAGATCGAGGTGCAGG
>JBDUDE010000181.1:0-10501 GCA_040003105.1 Mucilaginibacter sp.
TGCGTTGGGGGCCACCCCGACGACCCGGAAAGCGGCTGCGGCGGCACGTTAGCCAGGCTGTCGGCACAAGGCCACGATGTTACCATAATATATTTAACCACCGGTGAAGCTGGCATCCCCGGCACAGGTAACGATGAAGCAGCAAAAATCCGCAAACAGGAAGCCATCAATGCTTGCAAAATATTAAATGCCAAACCTGTTTTTGCCGGTCAGGTTGACGGCGCAACCGTTGCAGATAATGCTGCATTGAAGCATATCCAGGCATTAATAGCCGAAGAAAAACCCGATGTGGTATTTACCCATTGGCCGGTTGACAGCCATAAAGACCACCAGGTGGGCAGCCTGTTAACCATACAAACGTGGGTACGCTCGTCCGCCAAATTTACGCTGTATTTTTTCGAGGTATGCACCGGCGAGCAAACCTTAATTTTTATGCCGACCGATTACGTGGACATAGCCGATACGCAGGAGCAAAAAAAGAGAGCTGTATACTGCCACACCAGCCAGGATCCGCCGGGCATATACGCTTGTGGCCATGCATCAATGGAGGATTTCCGCGGCCGCGAAGCTGGTGTTAAGGCAGCCGAAGGCTTTGTGCGGATGACCGGTAAAGGGATGGGGATGATAGCCGTTTGAAATCAATAAATAATTATTAAGTTTACCGTAAATAAACCTTAAGATCATGAAAAATAAATTAACACCTGCAATCAAAATCAGCCCGAAAAATGTATTGTCAAAAAATGAATTAAAACAAGTATTAGGAGGTACTGGCGGTTCGCAAACTGCTTGTACCGACAAAGGCAAAACAGGCTCAGTTACAGATGACCCGTTCTCTAATAGTAAACCTTCAGGAACGTGTTAAATGAAAGTCTCTGGTCGAAAGTCTTAAGTCGCTTTTTGACTCAAAACGTAAACTAATTCGTGCGCTGGGTTAAAACCCAGCGCTACAACATGCATCGAGCCGATGGCTCTTGGATTTCAAGCGCCATTTGACAATTTTTCTTCCCCCAAAAGGTTTCTTAAAGAGCCGTAGGCTCGGCCAATGTTGTAGCGCTGGCTTTCAACCCGGCGCTAGCAAGTCGGCGAAGCGACAATTTGATTTACACCCGTGCATGCCTGCACCTATCCCAATATCACCGAAGTAACCTCCTTGTAACTTTTTTATTGCAATAACTAAAAAAATAGTTCAAACGAAAAATATAGTTAACTTAGCAACCGTTATGCTATAATTAACTATTTATCGTTTTACGCCCGTAGCCTTACCTCCTAAATGCGGAAATTATTAATACCCCTGCTTGTTATCATTACCTTTGCTGTTAAAGCCCAAAACCATGGCGTTATAAAAGCAATTATTCTTGATTCTGTAACACACGAGCCGGTACAACTGGCAACTGTTTCGATATTGAAATTAAAGGATACTTCGCTTATTTCGTATACTGTTACCGACAAAAAAGGCGCGTTTGCCTTGCATAACCTGCGCCAGGAACCTTCGCGGCTGCTGATATCACATGTAGGATACAGGGGGCTGCGCATCAGCGTTGATTTTAGCAAAAGCGAAACCATTGACCTCGGCACACTTTACCTGTCGGCTAAAATGCTGCAGGAAGTGGTGGTGAAAGGAGAGCGTATACCCGTCATCATGAAAAAAGACACCATTGAGTTTGATGCCGAAGCTTTTAAAACCCGGCCAAATGCCCTGGTTGAAGATTTGTTGAAAAAACTGCCGGGTATGCAGGTAAGCATAGACGGACAAATAACCGTTAATGGCAAATCGGTATCGAAAATAAAGGTTAATGGTAAGGACTTTTTTATAAATGATCCGACCATAGCCACCCGAAACCTGGAGGCCGAAATGATATCGAAAGTGCAGGTTTATGACGACCGCGAGAGCGACCCCGACCATTTACAGCCCGACTACCAGGTGAAAAAAATTATCAACCTTAAATTTAAAAAAGAATTTTTAAAAGCATTTCTTAGTAACCTGGGCGTTGGCGCAGGCACGCAGGACAGGTATTCTGCATCCGGCTTTTTTGCTAAATATAAAGACGACCTGCAAATTGGCGGCAGTGTTTACAGCAATAACCTCAGTGGCACTGACTTTTCGGGCCTGACTTTCCGGATGCCGATGATGGGTGGTTTTAACGGGCAGGGCGGCGTTTCAAAAATTACAGTCGGTTCGATAAGCATTAACAAAAACTTAAGCAAAAAGGTTACCCTGAACATAAATTACGAGTTTACCAATCGCATTATCGACAATATCTCGGCATCTAAACAGCAGCAGTTTATTGGCGATACCACTTTTTTAACCTTCTCGAACAGTAAAAAACACGACCACAATAACGACCAGCACATGCACACACAGCTGGAGTGGAAGCCCGATTCGGTAACGTCGTTAAAGTTTGAGCCGGATTTAACGTATGGGTATAATAGCAGCAATAGCGTCAACAGCTACTCAAATTCAAACACTTTTATACCTTTAATTACTATAAATACGAACGATGAGCATGGCACCGGTAACACATTCCAGTATCAGCATAACATCAACTACTACCACCGGTTAAATAAAAAGGGGGCATCAATAACATTTAGCAACGCAATAAGCATCCATCCCGATAACAGCCGGGATTATAATGTCAATAACCTAATATCGTACGTGGCCGCTTTACAATCAGACACTACCGACCGCTTTACAAAAAACACCAACAGGGCAATCAGCGAAAACGTTAGCGCGGTGTACCACTATCCTGTCAGCAAAAAGCTTAGCGTTGATTTTATACTTGCAGGCAACCATAACCGCAACGCCGGCGACTTATTTACTTATGATAAGGATTTAAATACAGGCTTATACACCATATTTCTGCAAAACCAAAGCAGCAACCTGGTGCGCAACCAATTGCAGCAAACATTTTTGCCCCAGCTAACCTATAATTTCACCGACGATGTTTCGCTTAAGGTTGGGCTGGGCTCGCAATTAAATCAAATCAATAACCAGTTTAATACTTACGCCGCTTCAACGCTTAATCAAAATTATTTTTACCTGCTACCCGTTGTTGAGCTGCGCTTACACAAATTCAATATCAGTTACAGTGATGATATCAGGCAGCCGTCTATAAACGATATGCAGCCCGTTACCATTGTTTACAGCCCTATTTACAGCTTCATCGGCAACCCGAACCTGAAACCGTCGCGGTCGCATAACCTGGGTTTTAACTACAATACTTACGGCCGCGAAAGCCAGGTCTCGATGGGTATAAGCTCACGTTTTTCTGTTGAAACCAATAGTGTTATCCGCGAAAACTTTATAACTGCCGACGGCGCCAAAACTGTGCGCCCGGTAAATCTTAATGGTAGCTTTAACAGTTATTTAAGCGGCTATATCAGCAAGCGTTTTAAAAAGCAAGGTAACTGGCAACTGGGGTCAAGCACCTATGTTTCCGGCGCAATTGGCCACTATTTTTTCCAGGTGAACCAGCAAAACGGGTATCAGAACACAAAAACGGCTACCCTAAGCCAGGATTTTGAAGCCACCTACGGCGACGTATTTTCAATAAGACCACAATACAGCATAAATCCTGCTGTTACCACCTACCAAAATGTTGATTATAAAAGCACATCATATACCATGCAGCACGCAGGCCTTAACTTTAGCCTGTTTGTGCCGCAAAAATATACCTGGCTTATTGATTATGCTTTTAGCTATAACCCGTTAGTGGCCCCCGGTTTCAGGCGTAACTCAAACCTGCTGAGCCTCGCGCTAACCCGCCGCATTCAGAAAAAGGACCGTGGTGAGCTAAAATTAACGTGTTACGACCTCTTAAACCAAAGCGTAAATTCTATTCATTTCGCATCCGGGAACACCATAAATGATACGCAGAGTTTATTACTGAGGCGATATTTTATGTTTAGTTATACTTATCATTTTAAGGATTTCAGGTAGGACAAACACGTTCCTCGTAGAGATGCAATATTTGCGTCTCCCGCGTTCAGGTCGAAAATATTTAACGCGAATTGGACTGAAAAAATCCGATACCTATCAAACGGGAGACTTAAAATATTGCGTCTCTACATGATTACACAAACCTGTACTGTAAAACAGCAGTAACATAAGGCGTTACAAGCCGAATATCGTGTTTGACATGTAACGGAATTTCAATAAAATCACCGGCGCCGAGGGCAAAAAGCTCATCGCCTACCATGCATTCGCACCGGCCTTTTAAAACAAACAGGCTTTCATAAAATTCGCCGTGTTCTTCTTCGGGCACATCGGTATTGCCGGTCATCAGCATTTGCTGTACAACGGCATCGTGGCGTATTACGTTAACAATAAGGTCCTCAGCAGGTTCATCGGGTATTAAATGTGCAAACGCTTTTAACCACGGCTCCGGATCCGCTGAGCGGCTTAAAACCGGCAAATCGTTTACGTTTAACTCCGCGTCAAGTCCAATTGCCGTCAGGATACTTTGTTTTAAATTATTGGCGGGCTCTACAGCGCTTATAGCCGAAAGTTCTTCAAAAGCCAGTTCAACCGCAGTTAGTTCAGCTTTAATTTCCGGATAAAGCATAGTCATCTGGATCAAATATGCCTGGTCTGCCTCATCAAGGTGGCCCAGGCAATATTGTTCCAGCACTCCGCTCTCTATATACTTTTGTACATCCATTAATTAAAGCTCCTTTTCTGTTTCATCGCACTGCGTATACTGGTTTTTACTTTATCAACAGGCATATTCAACATTTCGGCCACCTCGCAAACTTTGTAGCCCTGGTGTACCATATTCAAAACAGTAATATCATCTATAGCTGTTTCACTTTCTGATATTGTACTATACGGGTTATCTGCCTGCGCGGTTTTCGGTTTGGTAATATAAAGGTAATCAACAGTTTCGGCCCTTGCAATCTGTAGCGCCCATGTTAAAAATGCCAGGTTGCTTTGTTTATACTGGTAAATGTTTTTGCATATCCTTTTAAAGGTCTTATTCAGCAAATGCTCCGCTGCCCCGGCATCGTTCACCATCTTCATAATATAACCATACAGCCTGGCCGAATAGCTTTCGCATAAATGCTCACAGCCCTTTGGGTCGCGGCGCAAAAGCAAGTCAACTAAAACGGATTGCGTATTGTAATTATTATCCAAAATACGTGGCGATATAAAACTAAGCGGTTATAATTACAAGGTTAAGTAATATTTTCATGAAGGTAGCTAAACAAAATAGGATATTAAAAATTTAAACATTCCGTTAAGGAGTAGCGTGGCGCCGGGTCAAGATAAAAGAAGTGTGGGGGACTGAATGGGATATCAGTATTTTAGCCTTCGATTACGCGTAATTATAAAGATATGATTAGTTTTGATAATTGAGCAACGAAACGGGTTAGCGTCATTTTTTTAATTTTTTGGCTCTTGATTCCTGGCTCTTGACTCTTTTTTCTCGTTTTTACCTATGAAGTTCAGAACAGCCAGGCATACAAAAGACTTAAACCGTATTATTGATTTTTACGGCCGGGTTTTAGGCTTAAAAGTTTTGGGCGAGTTTAAAGACCACGAAAACTATGACGGCGTATTTTTAGGTATACCGGGAACCGATTGGCACCTGGAATTTACGACATCAGGCATAACGCCGGCGCACTACCCGGATAACGATGACCTGCTGGTTTTTTACGCTGAATCGGTAGAAGAATTTATCCGGATAAAAGAGCGGTTTACTGCAAATCGTGTAAGGCCTGTTACCCCAAAAAATCCATACTGGAAAAACAACGGCATTACCTTTGTCGACCCGGATGGTTTTAGGATAGTGATTTCGGTATTGCGCATAGTGCCGAAGAACCTGTTGAATAAAAAACCCTGACGCTGCCGCGAGTTTAGCGTAGCGTAACTCGTGGTGCGGCATGGGGGAAGCTTCTAGCTTCACGAAACTAACCATAAGCCGAAACAATTCGTCCCCAATTCCTATTGTATACAGAAACAAACCTCACCATGAACAGGACTATAGGAATTGTATTAATCGTAATCGGCGCAGCCATGCTGATATGGACAGGCTTTAGCTACACAAAAAAAGAAAAGGTTGTTGATGCCGGTCCGCTGCAAATATCTGTCGACAAACAAAAATCAGTAAACTGGCCGCCATATTTGGGCGGAATATTGTTGATTGGCGGTATTGTGATTGTTGCAACGGCGAAGAAAACGTCGTAAAAATCGTAGAGACACAATACTTTGTGTCTCCCGTTGATAGGTAGCGGACTTTTATTTTTTACCTTCGCAAGAGACACAAAGTATTGTGTCTCTACGAAAAATGGCATTCGATTTCCGCCTCAAGGTATTTTACACAGTTGCAACCCGGCTTAGCTTTACCAAAGCTGCAGCCGAACTGTTTATTACCCAGCCCGCCGTTACCAAACACATTAAGGAGTTGGAGCAGCAACTGAACGCTCAACTGTTCCTGCGCAATGGCAGCAGCATAGTTTTAACCACAGCCGGTAAAATATTGCTGCAATACGCCGAAAAAATATTCCAAACCTATACCGAATTAGAAACAGAACTGGCCCAGCTCAACAAAATGGAAGCAGGCACGCTGCACATTGGCGCCAGCACAACCGTTGCCCAAACCATATTGCCCAAAATACTCGCGCTGTTTAAAAAAACATATCCCGAAGTAAATTTCACCTTTATACAGGGCAATACCGATGTAATAACCCAGCTGGTATTAGCCGAAAAGATTGACATTGCAATAGTTGAAGGCGCGGCCCATTACCCCCAAATTGCCTACGCCCCCTTTGCCAAAGACGAAATTGTTTTAGTAACCCGCGCCAATAACCAGCTATCAAAAAAAGCCGAAATAAGCCCCAAGCAATTGTTAAACATCCCCCTGATATTGCGCGAGGCCGGCTCTGGTACGCTTGATATTATTTTTAATGCTTTAAACGATGCCGGCATCAACCCCAAGGATTTACAGGTTGAAATACGACTGGAGAGCAGCATCGCCATAAAACAATACCTGCTATATTCAGAAACCGCTACATTTTTGTCGATACAATCTGTTATCAGTGAATTAAAATATAATGAGTTGACGGTTATTGATATCAAAGGCCTCGAAATTTTCCGCACGTTCCAATTCATCCAGTTACATGGCAAAAATTCAAAACTGATTGATTTGTTTAAAAGGTTTTGTTTGACGACGTATAATTTGAAGGGGTAAATCAATTCGCCACCTTGTCATTCTGAGCGATAGCGAAGAATCTTGTACGTGCGATATTCACGTGCGATAAGTAACGACGACCTGTTCGGCGCAGACCTGTCAAATGTATAAGATTCTTCGCTATCGCTCAGAATGACAAAAAAACAATCCGCCACTCCATAACCTAAAGTAATCGACAATTACTATTAATCATTGGCCTGTGGTTATAATAACCGCGACCTTTAACCATAATTTCAATGGTACTTTTATGGAACTTATAACTACTGATATTTGCATTATAGGCGCTGGCCCGGTTGGCTTATTCGCTGTTTTTGAAACCGGATTATTAAAAATGCGCTGCCATTTAATTGATGTGTTGCCACAGGTTGGCGGGCAGCTTTCTGAAATATACCCGCAAAAACCTATTTACGATATCCCCGGCTTGCCAACCATAAATGCCCAGCAACTTGTGGATGGCCTGATGGAACAAATCGAGCCGTTTAGACCAACTTTCTCCTTAGGCGAGCGGGTTAACGAATTGCAACAACTGGAAGATGGCACCTTTGTTACCACCACCAGCGACGGCACCATCGTTTATAGTAAAGTGGTGGTTATTGCAGGTGGTTTGGGTTGCTTTGAACCCCGCAAACCAGCTATCGACCATTTGGAAGAGTTTGAAGGCAGAGGTGTTGCGTATATGGTGAAAAACCCGGAAACCTATCGTGGCCGCAAAGTGGTATTGGCCGGTGGTGGCGACTCCGCGTTAGATTGGACCATTTTCTTGGCTGATATTGCTGAAGAAGTTACCCTTATCCACCGTGGCGATACCTTCCGCGGTGCACCCGACAGCGCCGAAAAGGTATTTGAGCTGGCCAAACAAGGCCGTATCAACCTGGTTTTACAAGCCCATATAAAGGCAATTAACGGCAACGGCCATTTGCAGGAAGTGGAGATAGTCGACCGTGAAAACCAAATATCAACAATTGCCGCCGACCATTTGATACCACTCTTTGGCCTTACCCCAAAGCTTGGCCCGATTGCCGAATGGGGTTTGAATGTAGATAAATCGGCCATTATGGTGGATACGCTTGACTACAGCACCAACGTAAAAGGCGTTTATGCCATAGGCGATATCAATATTTATCCCGGTAAATTAAAGCTGATACTTTGCGGTTTCCACGAAGCCGCGCTGATGGCCCAAAGCGCCTTCAAACAGGTTTACCCTGATCAGAAGTTGAGCTTTAAATATACAACGGTTTATGGCGTAACTGCCTTTTAAATAGAGGTGAAAGGCGAAAGGTAAAGGGCGAAAGGCCTTGCCTGGTTTATTGAAACTGAATATGATTAATTTAACAATTGAAGACAGGGACGGCACGCGCCGTCCTGTTGAAATACCCGAAGATATAAGTTTGAGCCTGATGGAGGTTTTAAAAGCAACCGACCACCAGATATTGGCCACCTGCGGCGGTATGGCGCTTTGTGCCACCTGCCATGTGCAGGTTGTGGAGGGCCCCGAAAAATACTTCCATCCATCAGACCAGGAGCTTGATTTGCTCGATACCCTGCCCGATGCTTCATTTGACAGCCGCCTGGCTTGCCAGCTGCGCATTAGTGAAGATATGGAGGGGATGGTGTTTAGGATAAGGAGCGAGGAATAATATAGGATAGACTTACGAAGTTTAAAAAACTTCGTAAGTCTGACGAGACTACCTTATGTAACCAATTATATCCTGCAGCCCCTCAGGGTTGTTTTTATTCATTTCTATACGCCCCAGCCTTTCATAAACAAATGATTTGAACAGTTCATTAGCTTCGGGAAAATCATTTTGGGCTTTTTGGTTTGCGTTAAACAACAACGCCTTTGGCGTGCGTATTATACCCCATGGAATTCCCCACCAGCCTAATAATGCTGTTTTTATCATGGCATTGTTGTTTTGTTTATTAAGGCAGCGCGGACATCCAATTTTTACCTCCTTTTGCTGATGGGTAAAAAGAATAATACTCACCACGTTTGCTGTTATGGTGGCATTTAATTTCTGGTCGGTGCCGCCACAAAACGGGCACGGCAGGTTTCTAAGCGTTTCCACGTAACCGGCAAATTCTTCCGCGCTTATCGTTTTGGTTAATACATCTGCGGCTTTTACGGCATTGGCTGTGAGTCTCCGCCGGTTTATTTCCTGTTTTAACAACTCTAATGCTTCAGGCCTTAACCCCGCCGCTTCTTCGCTGGCTATTCGCAATAACTTTTTATCATCGAACTGCTCGTAATTTTTGCGCAATTGTTCCAGGTTGGGTACCATTTGGTTGTGTATATAGATTTGTTTTCGGGGCTAAAAGTAGATAAATACTTATAAACAAAGAGTGTCAAAAACTTATCGGCCAAAATAACTTGCAATTTCGATAAATTTGATATACTTTTAATATCAATTAAATAAAGTATACCACCATGGCAAAAGACGTAAGCAAAATTGCTGACAAAATAAACCAGGTTCAAACTACATTAGCTGTAATAAACGGCAAATGGAAGCTGCCTATTTTATTGTCGATGTATTCAGGCGTGTCCCGCTTCCGGGATTTGCAGCGTAATATCCCCAATATTACCACCCGCGTACTTTCAAAGGAACTAAAAGACCTGGAAGCAAGCAAGCTTATCCTTCGCGTGGTGCATGACACTCACCCGGTATCTATCGAATATAAACTCACCACTTATAGTTTTACGCTAACACCGGTTGTTGATGAAATGATAAAATGGGGAAAGCAACATAGTAAAGGAAATTTGTAATTTTGACTTACATTTTTCTTCTAATCATGTTTCAAAAATTACGCCCGATACCCAAACCGCTGGATGGTGAATTCCCGCCCTACGCCATTATGTATATGAAGCTCATCCCTAATGACGGGCTGGTCTTACAACATTTATGGGATAATTTCGTAGCTGCAAAAGAGCTGATATACAGCCTGCCCGGGAAAATGCTTTATCATCGTTACGCCGAAGATAAATGGAGCATAAAGGAAACGCTGGTACATATTGTTGACGACGAGCGGATTTTCGCCTACCGCGCCCTCCGCTTTGCCCGTAACGAGCAAAATAACCTTATCGGTTTCGACCAGGATAGCTACGCCATTTACTCAAAAGCTGATGAACGCGATTTGGACAATATTTTTGAAGAGTACGAATTGATACGCAAATCAACCATCGCCCTTTTCAACGGCCTGCCCGAAGATTCGTTTATGCGGATTGGCAAAGGCACCGGCACGGCCAATAATGCCAGCGTACGCGCCCTGGCGTACCACATTGCCGGGCACGAGCAACATCATATTAATTTAATAAAGGA
>JBDUDE010000506.1:0-3118 GCA_040003105.1 Mucilaginibacter sp.
CAACCACGTTGGTGCCTGTATCAAAATCGATGCCCCAAACCTTGTTGGCGATGGTTTGCCGGGTTAGTATTTTGTCAGGGTTACGCATCAGCAACTCAAGCAACGCATATTCTTTTGTTGTTAGCGTGATTTTACGTCCTGCCCGCTCTACGGTATTATTATGTGTATTCAGGATGATTTCGCCCAGCGTAACCGTACTGTCAGGTTCAATATTCTTGCGCCGCAGCAGCGCGTCGATACGGGCCAGCAGTTCTTTAAAATGGAATGGCTTGACCATATAATCATCCGCGCCGGTATTTAAACCTTTCACCTTGTCGTCAATACTGTCGAGCGCGGTAAGCATCAATATTGGTGTTTCTTTATCCGTTTTGCGGATATGCCTGCAGATTTCAATGCCATTTAAAAAAGGCAAGGTAATATCCAGTATCAGCAGGTCATAAGGTTTGGTTCCGTACAGCTTTATGGCTTCGGCACCGTCACGCACAAGGTCGACCTTGTGATTATTTTCTTCCAGTGCCTTCTTTATAAAAGCGGCAACGCGTTCCTCGTCTTCAACTAAAAAAATATGCGCCATGGGGTATTGGTTGGGGCAAATATAAACTAAGATTTATTGGATTAAAGGATTATGGGATTTGTGGCGGAAATTGTGCTTAGCGCAGGGCGGTGCCCTGCGTTGGTGTGTTTGACCCTTTCAGGGTCAGTATTTTATAAAAACCAAGGCTAACCCTGAAGGGGTTTAACCTGTCAGCACAGGTCAACGGCCTGCGCGAAAACAACCGGCTTCCGGCTTCCACCAAATAATTTCTATATTTAAAATTTAAATCAAGCATTTTCATGAACGATAAAACGTCACGTGCCGCTGCCATATTATTTACAAGGGCATTATTGGGCATAATTTTTTTTATGCAGGGTTATGGCAAAATATTTACGTTCGGCGTGCCTAAGCTGTACAATATGTTTTTTAAAGATTTCGAAAAAACTTTCCTGCCCAAATTGCTGATATGGGGCACCGCTTATTACACTACTTATGTCGAATTTATCTGCGGCTTCCTGCTTATCATAGGCCTTTTCAGGCAATGGTCGCTTTACCTACTGGCGCTCGGTTTATTGATCGTTTCCTTTGGCCACGGCCTTTTGGAGCCAATCTGGGACTTATCACATGTAATGCCGCGGGCAATATTATTGATAGCGGCATTGATTATCCCGAAAGATTGGGATAAGTACCATGTTGATAGCCTCGTTTTTAAAAATTGACTTAGCCGCGTTATGGCTCTGTGCGCTCTGTGCCTCCTCCGCGCGCTCCGTGGTTAAATACGCTACAAAAAAAACGCCTTAAATTTCACTTAAAGCGCTTTCGTTTTATAAACTTAATATTTTTACAACAACTTCCGCTTACCTATCCCCTTACCAAAACGATAGCCCAGGGTAACTTCGTGGGTTGCCAGGTTAAAGCCGCCAAGATTACTTGTTGTGGTAAACTGGTAGCTGTAGCCTATATGCACCTGGTCCAGGTTAATGGATAGCAGGCCTGCCGCCTGGTTTGCGTTAACCCGGTAGTTGGCGCCAAGACCAAGTGTTTCTTTTATAAAAATCACCCCCGAAACATCAGCTACAGCTTTTATCCCCTTAGCATAGGATACCAATATCGATGGCCTGAACTTAAAATCTTCTGCCATTTCGGTTATCAAAGCGCCGCTTAAATAATAGTGGCTTTTTAAATTATTAGCATTTTGTATCGACGCCGTTCCAAGACTGGTTATCGTAAGTTCAGGTGCCGATATGCCAAAATAATACCAGTCTGAAAAATAAAGTACACCAAAACCTATATTCGGCCTGGTCTCCGTCACGTCGTCGCGAAACGAAGGATCGTCCGGCCCAACTGAAGAGTAATTGGCCTTATAGTTTCTTATGCCTGCATTTAACGATACCGCCAGGTAATTGTTCTCCCCCAATTGTATGGCTTTGGCAAAATATAAGTTGGCCTCAATCTGGTGTTCCACAAAAAACTGGTCGCTAAACACAATCAACCCAGCCGAACCTTCTATAGATTGGATCGGCGCGTTGGCGTTAACGAGGAATGTTGTTGGCGCGCCGTCAATACCCACCCACTGCTTGCGGGCCATGGTGTTGATAGAGTTCGCCTGGTCGAGCAAAGAATACGCCGGATTTAGCGGCGTAAGGTTATCCATGTACTGCGTAAAGTTGAAAGACTGACTTTGCGCCAATGCTTCCTTCTTTACTCCGAATGTTATTAATATTAACAGTACAAGTAATCCTTTTACTCTGGTTTTTTTATTGGTTGTAAATTTCAATTTAGGTTGTTTTTTGGCATTAAAAATCCAGCACAATATAACCAGTTTTATTTTTAATTCCATCACCATATTTTTATTCAGGTCAATAAAAATAATGTATTGCGTTAATAGTTAAGTATTTTCGCCCAATTAAAAGTAAATATTCCTTTAACCTCTAATAAAACACCCCCTCACCGTTTCCAATGAGAGGGGTTCTCTAACTTTACTTAATTAACTAATCAAATCAAGTGGCTTAATTTACATCCCACCAAAGGCGTTTGCCGGGGCTGTCATCGCCGCCAAATTCTTTGGCAACTGCAGCATCAACCTGCGCTTTTGATGCATTGGTAAATGTGCCCGAGTAAGGCATGCGTTTTACAAAATCGCCGTTCGCTGCATTGCCGTGGCTCAGAATGACAAAGGTTTTGTACCTTATTTATTTCTTCTACATCGCCACTACAACAACTATCAATACACGCACAAAAAGCCTCAAAAAAACGTAGCAGGCCAACTTTCAAGCTTCCACGCACTACTACATATCCAAAATGTTCCTTAATTTACAGTCCTGATAATTTGGCCGGATGATAACCAAGAAAAATGCGTTGTTAATTATTGTATTTATTACTTTTACCTTCCCGGCAATTGCACAGCCGGGCATTGGCATCCCCGCAATAAAAAATTACTCCCGCAACGACTATAACGCTGCTCCCGAAATATGGGACATTAACCAGGATAAAAACGGCATACTTTATTTTGCTAATGATGAGGGGCTGCTAACCTTTGATGGCAGCTACTGGAAAACTTATCAATTGCCAAACAAGGCTGCT
>JBDUDE010000450.1:0-10493 GCA_040003105.1 Mucilaginibacter sp.
ACAGCACTATGGCTATTGCCATGAACCGCATTGGCGGCAAAAGCAATACCGGCGAGGGCGGCGAGGATGAATTACGCTACGAATTGATGCCAAACGGCGATTCAATGCGCTCGGCTATCAAGCAGGTTGCATCAGCACGTTTCGGGGTTACCTCCAACTATTTAACCAATGCCGATGAGCTCCAGATAAAAATGGCCCAGGGTGCAAAACCCGGCGAAGGCGGTCAGCTGCCAGGCCATAAGGTTGACGACTGGATTGCAAAAACCCGTCACTCAACACCGGGCGTGGGCTTGATATCGCCGCCGCCGCACCACGATATTTATTCTATCGAAGATTTGGCGCAGCTGATATTCGACTTAAAAAATGCTAACCGTGCTGCACGTATCAATGTTAAACTGGTATCAAAAGCCGGTGTAGGTACAATCGCAGCCGGTGTTGCTAAAGCGCATGCTGACGTTATCTTGATTGCCGGCTATGATGGCGGCACAGGTGCATCGCCAATAAGCTCTATCAAACACGCCGGTTTGCCGTGGGAACTTGGCCTGGCCGAGGCACACCAAACACTTGTACGCAACAAACTGCGCAGTCGCGTTGTGTTGCAAACAGACGGGCAGCTAAAAACCGGTCGCGATTTGGCTATTGCTTGTCTAATGGGCGCCGAAGAATGGGGTGTTGCTACTGCTGCCCTTGTTGCAGGCGGCTGTATCATGATGCGCAAATGCCACTTGAACACGTGCCCCGTAGGCGTTGCCACACAGGACCCTGAACTAAGAAAACTATTCAGCGGCAAGCCCGAGCATATTGTAAACCTGTTCCGCTTTTTAGCCGAAGAGTTACGCGAGATTATGGCCGAGCTTGGTTTCCGTACCATTAATGAAATGGTTGGCCGTGTGCAATTCCTAAAGGTGAAAGACGGCCTCAAAAACTGGAAAGCGCAGAAAATAGACCTTTCGGGCATATTGCACCCGGTAAATAATCCTAAAGATGTTACCCTTTACAACAGCGAAAAACAGGACCATGGCATGGATGCCATCCTCGACTGGCAATTGCTGGAAGCTGCCAAACCTGCGCTTGAAGATAAAACACCGGTGTTTGCCACTTTTGACGTAAAGAACGTAGACCGTACCATAGGCACATTGTTGTCAAACGAGATATCGAAGATATATGGTTCTGCAGGTTTGCCCGATAATACGATCAACTTTAAGTTTAAAGGATCTGCAGGACAAAGCTTTGGCGCATTTACCACTAAGGGTATTTCGTTCGAGCTAGAAGGCGAGGCCAATGATTATGTTGGCAAAGGCCTTTCGGGTGCACAACTGGCTATCTACCCGTCGGAGAAAGCAACCTTTACACCGGAAGAAAACATCATCATCGGTAACGTAGCCCTGTACGGCGCAACAGCCGGCGAAGTATTTATCCGGGGTATGGCAGGCGAACGTTTTGCTGTACGTAACTCTGGTGCAACCACTGTGGTGGAAGGTATTGGCGACCACGGTTGCGAGTACATGACCGGCGGCCGTGCCCTTATACTTGGCGAAACAGGCAGGAACTTTGCTGCGGGCATGAGCGGCGGTATTGCCTGGGTTTACAATCCGAATAACACCTTTGCCGAAAACTGCAACGTAGAAATGGTCGACCTTGACCCGCTATCGCCTACAGACGAGGAGCAGATTAAAGCGCTATTGCATAAGCATATTCACTTAACAGGAAGCAAGGTGGCACAAACGCTGCTTGACAAATGGGCCATTGCTTCAGGGCAATTTGTTAAGGTATATCCAAAAGAGTATAAAAAAGTTATCGAGAAATTACAATATCAAACTATCAGCTAATGGGAAAACCAACAGGATTTCAGGAGTTTAACAGGGAACTACCCACAAAAACACCCGTTGCCGAGCGCGTTAAGAATTATAAAGAATTTGTTCATTTATATACCGACGAAAAGCTAAATCATCAATCGGCACGCTGCATGAACTGTGGTATCCCGTTTTGTCATTCTGGCTGCCCGCTGGGTAATATCATCCCGGAGTTTAATGATGCGGTTTACCGTAAAAACTGGGAAGAAGCCTATAATATCCTTTCGTCAACAAACAACTTCCCGGAATTTACCGGCAGGATATGCCCGGCGCCATGTGAATCGGCATGTGTTTTAGGCATAAACAAACCGGCAGTAGCTATCGAGGAAATTGAAAAGCATATTATTGAAATAGCTTATTCGAAAAATTTGGTAAAGCCAACTGCCCCCCTGATAAAAACAGGTAAAAAGATTGCGGTAGTAGGTTCAGGCCCTGCCGGACTTGCTGCAGCGGCACAACTTGCCAAAGCCGGTCACGCAGTGACCGTTTATGAACGCGACGATCGTATAGGCGGGCTATTACGCTACGGCATTCCCGACTTCAAATTGGAAAAAACAGTCATCGACCGCCGCCTGGAAATTATGGAAAAGGATGGCATCGAGTTTAAAACCAATACCGAAGTTGGTAAAGATATCGCGGCTGAAGAGCTTGTACGTGCCAATGATGCCGTTGTACTTGCAGGTGGTTCAACTATCCCGCGTAACCTTAACATCCCCGGCCGAGAGCTGAAAGGCATTCACTTTGCCATGGATTTTTTAAAGCAGCAAAACAAACGGGTAAGCAACATCCAGGTTACTGCCGACGAAATTATAGCTACAGATAAGGATGTAATTGTTATCGGTGGCGGTGACACCGGCTCCGACTGTGTGGGAACTTCAAACCGGCAGCAGGCACGCTCAATCAAACAGTTCGAGGTAATGATGCAGCCGCCGGCAGAGCGTACCCAGCATATGCCATGGCCAACCTACCCTATGCTGCTGAAAACAACCAGCAGCCACGAAGAAGGCGCAGACAGGCATTGGGGAATTGAAACCATTGAGTTTTTAGGCGATGCCGAAGGTAATTTAAGAGCCCTAAAGGTTATCGACGTATCGTGGGAAAACGATATTGCAGGCCGGCCAGTTGCAAAAACTATAAAGGAAGGTTCTGAGCGCGAGATACCTTGCCAGCGTGTTTTCCTGGCGATGGGCTTTTTAAACCCGCAATATGAGGGCATGATTGAAAGCCTTGGCGTTGAACTTGACGGCCGCAACAATGTAAAAGCCACCGAAAAAGCATATCGTACCAATGTAAGCAAAGTATTCACCGCCGGTGATATGCGCCGCGGCCAATCACTGGTTGTATGGGCCATATCCGAAGGCCGCGAAGCAGCCCGACGGGTTGATGAATTTTTAATGGGCGAATCGATACTGGAGAGTAAGGATTCGGTGAACCAGTTTGAGGAGGTGTTTTAAAGGAGTCCGGAAAGTCGGGAAGACCGAAAGTCCGAAAGACGCTGCAAAAAGGGAACGAAATCAATCTTTCGGACTTCCGGACTTTACTGACTTCCGGAGTAAGAAAGAATCAATCAATCAACTATACAATGAGAACCGGGTGGCGAAAGCTGGTCGGTTTTTTTTGTGTCCATGAGATTTACGAAGTTTTAAAACGGCGAAGCCTTCAACGAGGCCGTTTAAAAACAAATTGCTCGAGTTAAACTTCGTAAATCTGTCCGTATCTTGCGTTTTCATCGCATTTATCAATTTACGTTCTCTTGCGCTACTTCTTCCACATAGCCTATCATGGCACTAACTACAGCGGCTGGCAAAAGCATCCGGGTGTTTTGAATGTGCAGGAAGTTTTGGAAACTACCCTTGGCAAACTATTAAAATCGACAGTGAACATTAACGGCTGCGGGCGTACGGATGCGCAGGTACATGCCGCTCAATTCTTTTTCCATATTGATGTCGAGCAGGACTTGGATGATGAATTCTTTTTCCGTCTCAACAAAATACTGCCGGACGATATTGCCATTTTTGAAATCATCCCGATGCAAGGCCTGCCGCATGCACGGTTTGATGCGGTACAGCGTACTTACTATTATTTTATCCATACTTATAAAGACCCGTTTTTTAGTGGCTTTAGCTCGCTGTATCTAAATTCAAATCTTAACCTTGATAAAATGAAGGCGGCGGTAGCCTTGCTCCCGCTTTATAATGATTACCGGGGCTTCTGCAAAATGCCCGACAGGCAGGAAAGCACCATATGTACCATATCATCAGCCGGGTTGTTTGCCAACTTAAATGGGAACAAAATACGGTTTGAAATATCAGCTAATCGCTTTTTAAGCAAGATGGTTCGGATAATTATAGGCAGGTTACTGGAAATCGGCGAAGGCAAAATGAGTGTCGATGAATTTGAATATTACCTTAGTGCTAAGGAAACTCCTAAAATCATCATCCCGGCCTATCCACAGGGCTTATACCTGTCAAAAGTAACGTATCCATACCTTAATTTGCCACCTGCTACAGCGTTTACAGCCATGTTGCAACACAGCGTTGACGGCGACTGGCTGCCCGTTTAAATCAACCTAAAAAATCTCATTATATTAAATAGCTGGAACTTAGCTATAAAAAGGGTAATTTTGCGCTCCCTGGGATTTTTAATATAAAAGGATGGCGTGGTCAGAAAAATTAAAGCTTAATAAACAACTTGTACGTACAATAACCGAAGCCGGCTATACCAGCCCGAAAGAGGTGCAGCAAAAAACACTGGCGCGCATTTATGGCGGGCAGGATGTTATTGTTGCCGGCCCCGAGGGTTGCGGAAAAACCACGACCTATATTTTAGCAGTTTTAAACAAGATAAGATATAATGCCGAAGGCGTGCCGCTAGTGCTGATACTGGTACCAACTAAAGACGAAGTATTAGCGGTTATAAGCGGACTGGAGCATTTTAGCAAAAAGAAAGATATATCCATTGTCGGTTTGTATGCTGCAACAGGTACCGAGGCGCAAATGGACGCCCTTGCCGATGGCGCAGATATTGTAGTCGCGACGCCTGACAGGGCGCGTGCCATCTACTTAAAGCTTGGCCTTAATCTGAATAAGATTGAGTTGCTGGTTATTGACGATGCCGATTTGATTGTTAAGCAGGGCTTGCAACTGCCCGTGGTTGAACTGGCAAACAGCATCACCAAATGCCAGCGCCTGGTATTTACCGAAGTGATACATGATAAACTTAACAAGATGATTGCGCCGTTTATGGGTGCAGCAACTGTTGTTGAGGTAGAGGAAGTTGCTGAAACCACGCTCGATACCTTGCCCCAGTTATTGTACCATGTGCCGAACTTTGTAACCAAGCTAAACCTGCTTAACTTATTTATGCAGGATGCCGAGGTATTTACCAAAACTGTAGTATTTGTAAATACCCGCCATACAGCCGAAAAACTCTATAAAACACTTCAAAATCGTCAGAGTACTGCTGTTGCGATATTAAATTCGTGGACGATTGAAATGACTGGTTTAACATCAGTTGATGATTTCAAGTTATCCGCCAATACAAAAGTGCTGATAGTTTGCAATGAGGGTAACGAAAAAATAGACCTTAGCTATATCCCCTTCATCATCCATTTTGAGCTTCCGGACGAAAAAGATATTTTCATCAACCGGATAATTAATAAAACCCCGGCCGATGCCGAAGAAACCCTGGCCATAACCTTTACCACCGACCTTGAGCTTACCGCTGTGCGCCGCATTGAGCAGGCCATAGGCCAAAAAATACCTGTTGGCGATTTACCCGATGACTTAGTAATTGAGCAGGATAAAAAGCCAGTTGATGCTGAAGAAAAAAAACCTGCAAAAAGTAAAAATGCTGCGCCCGTTGCCGGCGAGGCCTTTCATCAAAAAAAGCCGGAGAATGCCAAAACTTACAATTACAGTTCGGGCGTAAAGGCTAAGATGAATAAGAAGAAAAAGCACGGGTAATTGAAAGAGGTGAAAGCTGAAAGGTAAAAGGCGAAAGGTTTTAACGCGGAAGTCGGAATGCGGAATGAAAATATGCAAACCTTTTACCCTTCACCTTTAGCCTTTAACCTCTTTCTCACTCCACCGGGCTATTCAAATACAAATCCTCCACCTTTTTCCTTGCCCAGGGCGTTTTACGCAGGAATGTCAGGCTCGATTTGATGCTCGGATTATCCAAAAAGCAATTGATTCGGATTTGATAACCCAGCTCCGGCCAGCCATAGTAAGCTACCAGCGCGTTCAATATCATTTCTAAAGTTTTACCGTGAAGCTTGTTGTTGGGCTGTTCCTGCATATCACCGCAAAATTAGTAAAAGTGGAGACACAATCGGTTGCATCTCCACAAATCCATTTTATCAGGGCTTCTCTATGTATTCCTTCAACATCCGGCCAACAATTTCTGTCCATCCCATTACAAAGTTTTCTTTCGCAAATTCCGGGATAGCAGGGAAGGTTTCCAGGCCGGCATGGGTAAGCTTAACCCGGGTTTTATCGCCCTCGTCAAAAATCTCCCAGGTTACAAATGAATTGCCTTCGTAACCATCATACCGCCAGCTATGCGTAAGCTTTTTACCGGGTATTACTTCGGTAACTTTACAAAGGTGCAAAAACGTCTTTTCAGGCGGGCCACCTTCAAATTCAAACTCGAAGCCCACTTCAGGCTTAAATTCCTTCAGCTTAAAATACCACACTTCCATTTTGTCCCTGTCGGTAATGGCCTGCCACACTCTGTTGGCAGTGGCATTATAGGTGCGTTCAATTACAAAAGGTGCTGTTTCCATAATTTGTTATTATTTTATTATTGATTGTCTTTAGTTTCTTTGTCCAAAAAATCACCGAGTGCATCCAGCTTATTGTTCCAAAATTTGCTGTACTGTTCTACCCAGTTTGCCACCTCGTTAAGCTTGCCGAAATTCGCCTTACAATAGCGATCCCGGCCGTCCTGCTTAATGGTTATTAACCCGCATTGCGTTAAAATTTTTATGTGTTTGGATACAGCGGGCCTGCTGATATCAAAGTTATCGGCTATTGAATTAAGGTTTAATTGCTGGTTGGCCAGCAAGCCAATTATCTCCCTGCGGGTTGGGTCGGCAATAGCCTGGAAAACATCTCTGCGCATAAAGTAAGGCTATATGAAACCTTTCGGTTACAAATATGTATGAAACCTTTTGGTTACGCAAAATAAATCACGAAAAAATATCACAGGTGTTAGCAGATGAAGCTGATTAAACAGATGCCTTGTTAATTTATATGATTATCAGCTACATAATTATTAGCGTAATCAGCTCAATCAGCCTACATAAGCGATAAATTTTTTCCAGATGTTCAGACAATCAGCGAAATCAACGTAACCAAAAAAGTCAACGGTTAAAATCGGCGGTTCATTTGTCTGATGGGTTTTTCTTCCCCTCGCTAAGCTTTTCAACCAGCTTTATCAGCCGATCATTTTTAGTTTTTTCCTGCTTGGCCGAAAGTATCCATACCACATATTCCTTTTTATTGCTGTAGGATAACTTTTGATAAAACTCCATCGCGGCGGGTTGACCAGCCAACACCAGCTGCATTTCGCCGGGCAGTTTTATTTGTTTGTTGTCAACGTCTATATAATTGGCATAGTCGTTTTTCTTAATTTCCTCGTTGCACGAGTCGGATACTTTTGACTGCCCCTTCCGCCTAAAACGTAAGGCCGTCCATATCTCGTTAATCGCGGCGGCGGCAACGCCGTTGTAACCATACCTATCCAATTCGTCCCAACTGCTCATCATCTCTAAATCCGATGGTATGCCCGAACTCTTTTTAGGATAGGTAATCCAAAAAACAGTGTCAGGCTTTAATACCGGCATTATTATTTTTAAGCTGTCTATCAACTCGCCGCTATTCTTTACAAAAAGCTGCACGCCATCAAAATCGCCATCAGTGCTAAACTTTGCTGCAACCCCTTCGGGCAACGGTTCCAGTATGGCAAGGTAATCCTCCGGCGCATTATAAAACAGCCAGTTTTTGCCGGGTTTTATAAGTAATTTTTTGGCGACAGCGCTTATTGTATCCATAGCTTATAGTTTGTGGTTATAGCAAATGTAGTTATGCTGATTCTTATCTTTACAAAAAATTAACGCCAAGGCAAAATATAGCAATAATGAAGAAGCGGCGGGCGCCCGGTTGGGGCAATGCAAACGCCCGCACCGCAATACTGTTACTAATAGAATGAAATATACTGACATAGACAGCCGCAAGCAGGCATTTATATTTGAGCTCGATGATGTGCTATACCCCGAAAAAGACTATTTATTCCAGGTTTATTACCTTTTTGCCGGTCTTTTAGAATATACTGCGCTAATTGACGCCAAACAGACAACCGATTTAATGGTAAACACGTATATTAATGAAGGTAAGGAGTTTGTTTTTGACCGACTAAAGGAAAAACTAAACGTTGATGAAAAATACAGGCTTAATTTAAAACACCTGATGGTTACCGCAAAACTGCCATTAAAGCTGTTGTTGTACCAAAATATGTTAAATTTGTTGCAGGACATTGTTGTTGACCGCAAAAAAATATTCATTGTTACCAACGGCGACCCTGCGAAACAGCTGAATAAAATTAAACAAACAGAATGGCACGGGCTCGAACAGTATTTAATTGTTTATTTTACTGATGAAAGCAAGCCAAAACCTGAAACCGATGCCATCGATATGTTGATCAAAGACCATAACTTGCAAAGGCGGGATGTTGTGATGATAGAAAACGCTGAAACAGACCGGCTTTGCGCCGAAGCCAGCGGTATTGATTATATAAATGTTAACGAATTTTTATAAGCTAAAATCATAACATACTTTGCTTATTTTCGTTTAATATCCTGTTCATTTGAAATAACTTATATTCATTAATATGAAAAAAATATTTTACTTAGTTTTAGTTGTATCGGCAGTAGCTGTGTCGTGTAAAAAGAATAGCAAGGGCGGTGGCACCACTCCCGACCCCACCCAGCCTTCTAAAACAGGCACAGTTGTGCAGTTAGCGCAGGATTCCATTTGGTTATACGCCAAAGAGGCTTACTTGTGGAACGACCAGTTGCCCACCTATGCAACCTTTAAACCCCGGTCGTTTACGAATGCGGCCCCTTTAACAGCACTGTCTGACGAATTGGATGCCCTTTCGCAATACGCAATTAACCCGGCCACCAACAAACCTTACGAATATTATAAATATTCGCCTGGGAGGGCCAAATATTCATTTATTGACGATGGAACCGAAACCGGCGCCCTAAATGGCACCAAAGGCGATTTCGGATTCGATTACAATTACAGTGCTGTAGATACTATACGCATTGTTTACGTTTATCCGGGTTCACCGGCAGGCATGGCGGGCTTAAGGCGCGGCTACCAGATAATGAGTGTTAATAACAACACGAACATATCGTACGACGGCGTATCTGGCGGCCACACTTATGGCGACGGCTCCGGCACCAATATCAACTTTGTGTACAACTCGATTTTTAACAGCGGCAATATTAAAATGAAGGTTAAAAAACCCGATGGTTCAACATTTGATGTAAACTTCAGTACTGCAAACTATAGTGTAAACCCGGTTTTGAAAGATACCGTTTATGATTTAGGCGGTGGTAAAAAGCTGGGATATTTCGTATTCAACAGCTTTACATCTGATGCGAATGCCGACCCGAAACTAGACGCCGTTTTTAAGAGATTTGCCGATGCCGGGGTTACCGAAGTAGCTGTTGATTTACGCTATAATGGTGGTGGTTATGTATCGACTGCTGAATATATCGACAACTATTTGGTGCCAACTGCCAAAAACAATACGCTCATGTATAATACTTATTTCAATAGTATTCTTTCGTCAAATACCGAAACGCTGTTGAAAAACCAGGTAAGAAAGGATAATACCGGCGCTTTATACAACCTGTCGCAAATTGACTACTCGTTAAATTCGCCGTATAACACGCCTAAGTTTGCCAAAATGGGAAATTTAAATATAAGCCGCGTATTCTTTATTATAACAGGTGGCACCGCTTCAGCAAGCGAGCTTACCATCAACAACCTGCGCCCGGTACTTGATGTTGAACTGATTGGCGAAACGAGCTATGGCAAACCAGTAGGGTTCTTCGACATAGGCATTAATAAATACACCTTGTTTACACCTGAGTTCTCAACCAAAAACTCAGCAAACCAGGGAGATTATTTCGATGGATTCACTCCGGGTACCACCGGCCTTCCCGGAGTAAATGACTTCGATGACTACAGCAAAGACTTTGGCGACCCGAAGGAAGTTTTACTGGGGCACATTATTAAAAAGATAACTACCAATACTTACAGTGCGCCTAAAAAAGTTATCCAAAGTATCGACCCTAACAAGCAAGCTTTCTCGCTTGCCGAATCTCGCGATAAAACCATGTTGCTTAACAAAAGCAAGTTTACGGGGATGTTGTTTAACTTTAAGAAAGTACAGCTTAAAGCTAAGAAATAGGTTAAAGGTTAAAGGCGAAAGGTAAAGGGTGAAAGGTAGAAATATCTTTCACCCTTTTCTTGTTGTTTATTTTTTTAAATTCCGCAATCGGCACTACCACTTCCGCATTATACACCTTTTGCCTTTCGGCTTTCGCATTTAACCTTGTTAATC
>JBDUDE010000202.1:0-3113 GCA_040003105.1 Mucilaginibacter sp.
ATTGAGAATTTTGAGTTTTTTTGATTTCGGGGCGTAGACAATTTAACCACGGAGAACACTGAGAAGGCACAAAGTGCACGAAGAAAATAGAAAATCCGGTAACCTATTGCGTGGTTTATGCTAAAATAAATAATTGAATTTCACCTGTAGCATTTTCCCATCCTCCGTATCTAAAAGCCAAATAACTGATAGGACAACTTAAATTACTTATCTTAATCAGCTTTCAATTAACCCCACTTATGGTGTTTGAAGATATTTACCGCGACTACTGGAACAAGGTTTTCCGCATTTGCATGGGCTATGTGAATGACCAGGACCTTGCGAAAGATATGGCGCAGGAAACTTTTATTTTGATATGGCGAAAATTGCCGCAGTTCAGAAATGAATCGGCAGTCGGCACCTGGATTTATCGCATAGCATCAAACAACTGCCTGCGCCAAATTGAGCGCAGCAACCGCATGCCCAAAACTGAATTACCCGAACAAATTGAAGATACACTGGAGCCAGACATGGAATGGCAGAGCCGCTTGCTTTATAAATGTATTGCCGAACTGCCCGAAACCGACCGCATCATCATTTCATTAGAATTGGAGGATGTTAAGCAGGCCGAAATTGCCAAAATAACCGGCCTCAGCGAAAGCAATGTGCGGGTGAAAATATTCAGGATAAAAGAAAAGCTGACTCAAAAATTTAAACAATATGAGCACTAATATTGATTTTAAGGAACTGTGGAACCGCGGCAAGGCCAGCGCACCCGATGTGAGCGAAATTTTTGAAAAAGCAAAGCAACTCAACCGCAAAACACGCAATAAAATATGGCGGGGTAATATCATTTTATCATTAACCATATTACTGATGATATTCATCTGGTGGTATTACCAGCCGCAATTGCTCACTACAAAACTAGGGCTGATATTGATACTGATTGCCATCGTGATTTTTTTAATAACGACGAACCAACTATCGCCGCTGTTGGCCAGGGCCGATGAGGAAACCGATAGCCGGCATTTTTTAGAGCAGGTAATCAGGATTAAGCACAAACAGGAGTTTTTAAATAAAACAATGCTTACGGGATATTTTATTTTGCTATCGGCTGGTATAACGCTTTACTTTATTGAGTACGCGGGGCGGGGAAGTCTGCTGTTCCAGGTGCTGGCTTATGGGATAACTTTTGCCTGGATAATTTTTAACTGGATTTATATACGTACGCGTACCATTAAAAAGCAGCAAAAGGCGATAAATGATATAATTGCGAGGCTGGAAGAGGTGAATGGACAGTTAGGCGAGTAAATATAAACATGTCATTTCGACGAGGAACGAGGAGAAAACTTATACGCGCGCTTAGCAAGCGGACAAGCAAGGCGTACAAGTTTTCTCACTGCGTTCGAAATGACATAATCTTTTAACTGTTTAGCAGTTCCCTCGCATTCTGCAATGCGCTTTCGCCTGGCTTGTCGCCGCTCAGCATTTTGGCGATCTCCAAAACACGTTCGTCGTTGTTTAACTGCTTAATGCGGGTATAAGTAGTTGCGCCCTCATCGTCTTTATAAACAAAGTAATGACTTTGACCCTTGGCGGCAATTTGCGGCAGGTGGGTTATGGTTATTACTTGCAGGTTATCGGCAAGTTTCTCCATTATCTGGCCCACCTGGTTGGCTACCTCGCCCGATACACCTGTATCTATCTCGTCAAAAATAATGGTAGGCAGTGCAGTATTTTGGGCGATGAGCGACTTAATGCTCAGCATCAACCTGGATAATTCGCCGCCTGACGCTACTTTGCTCATCTCGGATAAGGCGTGGCCTTTGTTTGCGGTGAATAAAAATCTGACCAAATCAAATCCGTCGGCTCCCAAATTTCCGCTTCCCAGCGGAGAGTTATTTCCTGGGATTGAAGATAGTTCGATTTTGATGTTAGAATTGGCCATGCCCATTTCGGCAAGGGTTTCTAAAACTTGTTTTTCGATAGATGGAATGACTTTTTTTCGATTGGCTGATAGCTGACCTGCTAATGTTTCAAGCTCCTTTTTATCGGTATCAAGCTGGGCCTTTAGCTTTTCAATAGCTTCGTCGCCGAAAACGGCTTGCTGTATTTTATCGGATAGCTCATTCTGTAAATCAAGTAGTTCGGCATTAGTATTTACGCGGTGCTTTTTTTGCAGGATGTAGATGAGGCTTAGCCGAGTATTTACTTCTTCGGCCCGGGCGTCATCGGTAATGGTACGCTGCTCTATGATTTCAATTTCGGCGGCAATATCTTTCAACTCGATAACGGCACTGTTAAGGCGCTGGTGCAGTTCGGCAATTTGAGGGTTGAATTTTTCGAGCGACAGTAATTGGTGGCCAGCTTCGCGCAGTTGTATAATGGCCGATGTTTCGCCCTCCTCCATCAGGTAAAAAGCACCCAGCAGGTTGCGTTTTATTTCGCCGGCATTGTTGAGCGAATATAGTTCCTGCTCCAGCAATTCCTGCTCATCTGCTGAAAGTTCGGCTTTCTCCAGCTCATCAAACTGGAACTGGTAATAATCCAGGTCGGCTTTGGCTTTGTCACTGTCATCAATTAATTGCTGCAGTTTTACCACGCTTTTTTTCCAGGCCCTAAATTTGACGCGATACTCAATCAGTAAATCATCATGCCTGGCAACGGCATCAACAACCAGTAGCTGAAACTCCGGGTCGTTAATCTCGAGTGTGGCATGTTGCGAGTGGATGTCAATCAGCCTTTCGCCCAGCGCTTTCAACGAGTTTAAATTAACCGGCGTATCGTTTACAAATGCCCTCGATTTGCCATCGGCTGATATTTCGCGGCGTAAAACGGTTTCAGCTTCGTAATCGAGGTCGTTATCTTCAAAAAATTGTTTTAAGTGGAATGCGCCTATCTTAAATGTTCCCTCGATAACGCATTTTTTTTGTTGATTAAAGAAATAACGGCTTTCGGCGCGTTGCCCAAGGATAAGCGAAAGCGCACCCAATATGATTGATTTTCCCGCCCCGGTTTCGCCGGTGAGTATATTTAAACCGCCATCGAAACTAATTTCGAGGTTGTCAATTAACGCGTAATTATTAATGCTGAGCTTCTGAAGCATAAAAAATACCTTCTGTTTGGAAGGCACT
>JBDUDE010000967.1:0-10469 GCA_040003105.1 Mucilaginibacter sp.
AACAGGAGCGGGGCTGCCAGCTTTCAATCGTCTGCAAGCAAAACGCCAAAGCAATTTTTAATTACCTAACGGATAACGGTGTGATTGGCGACTGGCGCGAACCAAATGTTATCCGCGTAAGCCCTGTACCGTTGTATAACAGCTTTAAGCAGGTTTTTGAGTTTGGGCGGATATTGAGTGAATGCGTTGGCAGGAAGTTGTAAAAGTTGTAGTTGTTTTAAAGGTTTTAAATAATTTCAGCAGTTATCGCCACTAATGACCAATGACAGCCCAGCGAAATGACCAATGACTAACTTAAAAATAGCTTACGATCCGATATATGCTCATCCGCTACCACAAGGCCATCGTTTCCCAATGCTGAAATATGAACTGATACCTGAGCAACTGTTGCATGAAGGGATTATTGAACAGGGTAATTTGTTTTCGCCGGGTTTGCTTGATGAAGACGTAATTCTATGGACACACGCTCAAACCTACTGGGAACAACTCCGCGACTTAACTTTGCCACCACGCGAGCAGCGGCGTACAGGTTTCCCATTGTCGGCCAGGTTGGTTGAGCGAGAAATCCGGATAGCCAGGGGCACAATTGATGGCTGCCACTACGCAAAAAAGTTTGGTGTTGCATTTAACGTGGCTGGTGGCACGCACCATGCCGCTACAAATTGGGGTGAGGGATTTTGTTTGTTAAACGACCAGGCAATTGCCGCTAACTATTTGTTAAATAATAAATTAGCATCATCTATCTTAATACTTGATTTAGATGTTCACCAGGGAAACGGTACTGCACAGGTATTCGCTGGCAATCCGGATGTATTTACATTTTCGATGCATGGTGCGAACAACTTCCCGTTCAGAAAGGAGCAATCTGATTTGGATATTGCGCTGCCTGATGACGTGGGCGATGAAGAATATCTTCACCTACTAAAACAAACATTGCCCGGTTTAATAGATCAACAAAAGCCCGATTTTATATTTTACCTTGCTGGCGTGGATGTGCTTGCTTCTGATAAGCTGGGCAAAATGGCGCTAACAATTGAAGGCTGTAAGCAGCGCGACCGCTTTGTTTTTGAACAATGTATCACCCACAAAATTCCGGTACAGGTTAGTATGGGCGGCGGCTATTCGCCGGATATCAGGGATATTGTGAACGCACATTGCAATACCTATCGATTAGCAAATGAAATGTATTTTTGAAGATATAACTAACAGATATTTAGATTAATGTATAAATTTATTAAACTGCTTGTTTTTGCTTTTTTTACCGCCGGCTGTTCGAACATTTCAGCTCAGCCACCCGTGCACGATTTGAAGTTCGATACCCTGGCAAATCGCTGGGACGAGGCAATCCCTTTAGGCAACGGCTCGTTGGGTGCGCTTATCTGGCAAAAGCAAAACCAGCTGCGTTTCTCGCTGGACAGGGCCGACCTTTGGGACGAACGCCCGATGAAAGGCCTCCACCGGAAAGAATTCAATTACCAATGGGTTTATGAACAGGTTAAGAAACAAACCAATTACGAACAGGTACAAAAATATTTTGACGCCCCTTATGATAATGACCCCGCGCCTTCAAAAATACCCGGTGCGGGCTTGGAATTTGATACCAAAGCTTGGGGGAAAGTAAAATCGGTTCATTTAACAATAAACAAGGCCTTATGTGAAGTAAAGTGGGTAACCGGCGCTATATTAAAAACTTACGTCCACGCAACTAAGCCGATTGGCTGGTTCAGGTTTGAAAACATAACGGCAGATTTTGTGCCACACCTGGTAACGCCATTATACCAGGCCGCGCCGACAAAAGGTGAGGTAAATTCGCTGGTCGGAGATGATTTATCCAAACTGGGATATAAGCAAGGCAACGTAACCCGGCGTGGAAACAGTATTATTTACCGGCAGGAAGGCTGGGGAGGTTTTACGTATGAGGTAAGTGTGCGATGGAAACGAACAGCCAACGCGGTTGAAGGCATGTGGAGTATATCATCTCAAAAGCCCGGTAAAAAAATAAACCCATCCGCCGCTGCGCTTACAGAGCAAGCTTTAAAGCAAGATTTTAAAGATGATTTTGCCACGCACCAATCCTGGTGGAAAAGGTTCTGGAGTAAATCGGCTATTCGAATTCCGGACAGTGTACTCGAAAAACAATGGTACATGGAGCAATATAAATTCGGTTCGGCAGCCCGGGCCGATGCACCGCCAATTTCATTACAGGCTGTTTGGACCGCCGACAATGGCCGGATACCACCATGGAAAGGCGATTATCACCACGATTTAAATACGCAGCTTAGTTACTGGCCATCGTACAGCGGTAACCATTTAGAAGAGGGTATGGGCTATCTTAACCATCTTGATGCCAATAAAGGCAATTATAAACGATACACCAAAACGTATTTTAATGAGCCGGGCCTTGCCGTACCCGGTGTAACCACCCTCGATGGCACCGAGATGGGCGGCTGGGTACAATATTCGCTGTCGCCAACGGCCTCATCATGGCTGGGGCAACATTATTACCTGCAATGGCGATACAGCATGGACAGGAAGTTTTTAGAAGACAGGGCCTATCCATGGATAAGAGACGCGGCCATTTTTCTTGAACACCTAACAATAACGGGTAAAGACGGTAAACGCCAATTACCAATGAGCTCGAGCCCGGAGATTAACGATAATTCATTGAGCGCATGGTTTTCGCAAAACACCAACTATGATTTGTCGTTAATGAAGTTCACTTTCCAGGCAGCGGCTGAGCTTGCAACGGAGCTCGGACTAAAAGCAGAAGCCACACACTGGCATAAAATATATTCAAAGTTTGGGAATTTGGCATTGACAAAGAATAATGAGCTGATGTTTGCGCCAACTATGGCCTACAATCAATCGCACCGCCATTTTTCGCATGCCATGTCGATTTACCCCTTGGGTTTGATTAAGTGGGAAGATGGGCCACAATCGCAAACCATTATCAAAAATACCATACATCAACTGGATAGTATTGGGCCCGATTATTGGTGCGGCTACTCGTACGCGTGGCTTGGCAGTATGAAAGCCCGCGCAAAAGATGGGGCAGGAGCGGCCAACTCTTTAAGCATTTTTGCAAAAGCGTTCTGCTCAGTAAATAGCTTTCACCTAAACGGCGACCAAACAAAATCAGGCTTGTCAAAATTTACTTACAGGCCGTTTACCCTCGAGGGGAATTTTGCCTTTGCATCGGGTATTCAAGAAATGTTATTGCAAAGCTATGCAGGGTTTATTGAGGTTTTTCCCGCCGTTCCCGATAATTGGAAAGATATATCTTTTAATACGTTAAGAGCCCAGGGGGCATTTTTGGTGAGCGCCAAGAAAACAGGCGGGCAGGTATCCGAAGTAAAGATAACTTCCGAAAAAGGCGGTATCACAAAACTTAAACTGCCTTTTAAAACGTTAGTCGTTCAATCGAAAAAAGGAGTGGAGATAGTAAAAAACCAGGGTGAATATCTCACACTGAAGTTTAAAGTTAACGGCAGGATTACATTGAAAAACGGCTATGAATAGATAAGTTAATCCTGCACAATAATTGCAACTGTTTTATCGCGATGCTTTTTGCTGATAAACTGGAAACGGAAAAATAGTAGGATGGCGGATATCATCAGCCCCAAGGTTAGCCCGTACCAGATACCCTTAACGCCCAGGTTAAACGTAATGCCGAGCAGGTAACCAACCGGCAAGCCGAAAACCCAGTATGCCAAAAATGTGATGATTGTGGGAATGTTTACGTCGCCCATACCGCGCAGCACGCCCAGGCCAACAACTTGTGTGCCATCAAACAACTGGAAAAACGCAGCGATTATAAGTAGTTGTGCTGCAATGGATATAACTACCTTATCTGTAGTGTACATCCATGGCAACAATTGACTACCCAGCGTAAAAATGCACGCCGTTATCAGCATAAACATAAGTACAATGTGATAACTCGATATGGCCGAAAGCCTAAGGTTCTGATGGTCGCCAATGCCAAAATGATTACCCGTTTTTATTGTTGCTGCTGCTGAAAGCCCTCCAGCCATCATGTAAGTCATCGACGCTAAATTAATAGCTACCTGGTGGGCTGCTTGCTCATGATAACCTATTGTGCCAATTAATAAATTAGCACAGCTAAATGCGCTTATCTCGAATGTGTATTGTAAGGCAACGGGGGCTCCGATGCGCAGAATTTGTAGACAACGTTCCTTGCTTATCCGCGTAAAAACGAAGCTTTGTAAGTACTTTTTGAAGCGGCTTGATTTAAACACGTACACGCCCATGGCCACAGCCATTACGCAACGGTCAATAAGTGTGCTATAGCCAACGCCTTTTATACCCATGGGATGAACTCCAAATAAACCTTTCACGAAAATTATACCCAGGCAAATATTAAGCACATTCCCCCATATAGATATTAGCATCGCTTGCTTGGTAAAGCCTAGCCCTTCTGCAAACTGTTTAAACGTATTAAATATCAACATGGGGATAACAGATAACCCCAACAATATTAAAAATGGTTTGGCTTCTTGTACAACTTTGACGTTTTGATGAAGGTGATCAAGCAAAAATGAGCAGCCATACACAGCCACGAAAAGTGCAACGCCGCTTATAATGTTTATAAAAAGGCTATTCGAGAGGAGCTTTCCACATTCTTCGCTATTATTTCTACTGTTTAGCTGGGCTATTAAAGGCGTTGAACCATAGGAGATACCGATACCAATTACCATTACGATAATAAAAATGCTGTTAGCCAACGACACGGCCGCGAGACTTATGGTACCTGCAAAATGCCCCACAATCACACTGTCGGAAAACTGCACCAGTGTATGCCCCAATTGTGATATAACCACCGGGATAGCCAAAGCAAGGTTAGTGCGGTAATGCGGTTTATATTTGTCAAAAAAGGTCATTTGTAGAGACTGAAGGTTCGAGATTGGTTAAAACAGGTGGAAATAATAGCCAGGGCGCCTAAGCTTTTCAGCGGCAAATTTAACACATACTTATTCATCAAAAATTAGCATAGGGCAAGATTTTCAATTCGCCGACCAGTTTTTTGGTTAACTAATCTCCAATTAACTAATATCTAATCAACCACCCCTAAACTGCGGTGTAAAACTCTTCTTTCTCGGTAGTGTTTATCTTGATAATGCCTGAAAGTATTAAATCAACCAACAGTTTTTGCGCTTTTTTCCGGCCGATCTTTAACAAATCGCTACATTCCCTTATAGTTATGCGGGTGGCGGTTTCAAGATACTGAAGCAAAGCTCGTTCATTGGTAGAATATTCAATCAATACGCCTTCATCACCTGAAGTGCGTTTAAGCACGTCAACAACAATTTTACTGGCCAGCACGCTTTTATCTTTTACCCTCACATAAACCCACCATTTACCGTCCTCAGCGAGCGCGTAATGAGGTTTTGTCGTGCTTTCGGCTATATCAACTATCAGCACCAGCTTATCATCTATATAAACTTCTTCAAACACAGGTTCAAGCGCGGGCCGGGCGAACAGGTGCGCAGCTTTGGTTATCATATAACGCTCCTCATCTTCTGATTTTACGCCTTTTATGGTGCCGTCATCAGCCACACCGATAAGCAGCTTGCCACCTTTGTTATTGGCATAGCTGACCATCGTGCGTGCGATCTTCTCGCAACTGGTAATGGTCTTTTTAAAGTCAAGTTTAACACCTTCGCCCTCAAAAATCAACCGCTTCACATTCATAGTTCTTCCTTCTCTGTTTTAAGCGCTTTATAAGGTGCATGTATTTCCATCCAATTTTGGGGTTTACTCAGTTCACTAAAGCCAAACTGCTTGTAAAGCCCGTGCGCGTCTGCAGTCGCCAGCGACCAGCGTCTTAAGCCCTGTAAACCGGGATGTGTGATAATTGTTTGTATCAGCCATTTTGATAAGCCAAGGCGGCGGTAATCGGCGATTACAAAAACATCGCAAATGTAGGCGAATGTGGCGTTATCTGTAACTACGCGGGCAAACCCCACCTGTTTATCGTGATTATAAATGCCGAAACAAAGTGAACCCGCAATGGCGTTTTTAAGCGTTTCGGGAGGAATGCCTTGCGCCCAATATGATTCCTTATCCAGATAATTATAAATCAACTCAAAATCGAGTTGGGTTTTATCGGTTGAAATGTTGAATCCTTTTTTAAGAAAAACTTCGTCGTTTATTATGGTATACATTATTTTCCAACAGGTTAAGTACAAAATTAATCGGGTAGGGGAGCGTCACCGGCGTGCATGACCCAACATCTAAATATCCGAAAATTTCCTGTAAAACCGGGCCCAAATTGTAGGGGAGAGGTAATTTTTTACTCTTTTAAATATGAACACCGCTGTAAATCACCTATGAAATATGATGCCTTTTTTCTTTAGAGAAAATATTACAAACAATGGAGAAAGTTTAGGTGTTATACACTGCAACTACATAAAAGCAACGCTATGAAAAGAAAGATTTTAAGTTTTGCGCTAATCGCAATAATATTGGCTCAATAGCGGCAGGCTGCGGTTCGTCGAAAAGTGCAACAGATAGTGATACTACCAAAAAGGATACTACTAAAATGACTCCGCCGCCACCGGCAAAAACCGACACGATGAAGAAGGACACGACGCATCATTAAAATATGTAAACAACAAAGGCCCCGAATACCCAAGGCCTTTGTTGTTTGAAGAGCATAATTAAAACGGACTTTTTACCAGGCCGCCATCAGCTCTAATTGCGGCTCCATTGGTGCCGATCGATAAATCGCTGGCTATGTAGGCAACGGTACTCGCAATTTCATCGGGCGTTAAAAAACGTTGCAGGATTGACGTTGGTCTTGCGGTCTTAAAAAATTCCTTCTCCATTTCTTCAGCAGTAATTTTTTGTTGCTTCGCCATGTCTTTAACAAACGTGCCTACACCTTCAGAAAATGTTGGGCCTGGCAATACGGCGTTTACGGTCACGTTGGTTCCATTAGTAAGTTCAGCCAGGCCACGTGCTACGGCTATCTGGGCAGTCTTGGTCATCCCGTAATGAATCATTTCTTCCGGGATTTGTATGGCGGATTCACTCGAGATAAATATGATACGTCCCCAGTTTTTGGCCAGCATTTTATCAAAATAAGCCCTCGATAAACGAACGCCGCTCAAAACATTTACCTCGTAAAATTTAAACCAATCTTCGTCAGGTATATCACTAAATTGCTTCGGCTCAAAAATGCCTACATTATTTACGAGTATATCAACTTCGGGCAATTGCTCAATTAATTGATTAACCTGGCTTACGTCTGCAAAATCTGCTACTAAACCTTTAACAGTTGTACTGCCGGTTTCTTTCTGTAGATTTTCTACAGCCTGGTTAACGCGTTCAGCTGTACGACCGTTTACAAAAACATTTACGCCCTCATTAGCCAAAGCTTTTGCAATTGCGTAACCAATACCTGCAGTTGAGCCGGTTACCAGTGCGGTTTTGTTCTTTATCTTTAAATCCATATCAATTTTTGCTTTTACACAAGTTTAGGAATGTTTTTTTGATATGTTGATTTTTGAAAAAAAGATGGAATGTTGCTGACATTCTATGTGCTATTTTAATTGATTCTTTTATCACATAATTAACAGTACGTTAACCGCCAAGTGTGGCAAGCTTAGTGTAATGAACCGGAAGACACCGGAAACACATCAGCGGGGAAAAGTGGGGAAGTGGAGTATAACTAAAAGGTTGCTAATATCACATCTGCAACCGCATTACATAGGTACGAACAATATAAATACAAAACAATAGTAAATACATAACGTGCTGTAAATGAGGGAGATTGTTTTTAACTTAGTGTAAAAACCTTGCCCCCACCCCATCGCATATTTTTAAAAATAGAATAGTTATTTTTGGGGAATTTTCATTATAAGGCATTCAAAGAAGCTAAATGATAAACGGGAAGCCTAAATAAAATAATGGCTTAGAAGGGCTTAAAATAGCAGTAGCCTAACAGCCATTTTTAGCATATTAGAAATACCATTATTGTCAACAGATTTAGAAACCACAGGATTAAACAGGGTACTATCCAAAGTATAGATAGTAGTAAACAACTGTTTATCGTCCGAAAGTATAAGATACATACCGTTAGAAGGAACTACCATAATATAACGCGTATCAGATGAACCCAAACGAACATAAGACGCAGCTATAGTATCAGACTGTATAGACTTAGTTTCGGTGATAGGTTCAATGGTAGAAGACACCGACGAATTATAAAAGATTTTGCCCTCTTTATCATGACCCGGAGGAATCAAAATAGTTATACACTGCCATTTACCATTGCTTTCATTATGGTAATAATTAAACGTTTGAGAAAACACAGCCCAAGGGACAAAAAACAGCAATAAGGTAAATAAGTATCTCATAAAGCAAACATACATTAAATAATGTGCTTAAACCCAAAGTATTGTTGGTAATCGGAGTAATCCAAAGTAGGAGGGGGCATGTCAGTTAATCGCGTATTAGAGGTAACCCCCAACACTTTTAATTTAGCACGATAACGCCGAAACGTACTTTCGGCAAAAACAGAAGATTTGCGCAACTCGTCAAGCGTAGTATGTTCAGTAAGCAAAGCCAGCGCAACAAGCATGTTTTTATTATATGATAATTTACGCCTTAAATCGGGACTACTTGCAGAGTCCCTTTTTTCGTTAAGCAAATCAATTTTGCTAATAACGTCAGACATTGACAGCTTCTGTACAAGCTGATACTTTTTAACAGTGTTCCAAAAGAAATTATACATAACCGCAAACACTTCACTATCAAAAGCAACGGTTTGAAAGTTAATCGCATCCGCTTGCTTGATAGGAGCAAAAATAAAATTTTTGCTTGTTTCGGTGAAAGTTATACAGCTTTCATAAAACGGCCTGTTTAAAAGCCGCATAGACTTTCTTGCACTTTCATTATACAAAAACGATACATACTTTCGATGTAGATTATTATCTTCAAAAAGTGCATTTATTTGCGCCCTGCGAAACGTTATCTCATATCGCAATATCTTATCCGCAACGTCCTGCAGGTCGTCAAGGTCAACCCCAGTGGGATTTTTCTTAATCAATTCCTTACGGTCGTTTTTCTTAAACTCCGCGCCTTTATGATACACCTTAAACGAATATCGTTTAGTAACATACATAAAGGAGGAATCGTAAGAACGGTATTTATTATTGGAAGAACGCGCAAACTTTTGCAAAAGTTCCTTTTGTTCATTCAAATACCTCATAGCATCCATTTTAGAATTAAAGAACTGATTATAACATAAATCCAGCCTCATTAATTCAACGTCCTTCATATCAATAACATCATAGGTGTGTTTCTTGAAAAAGGCGTTTACGAAGTCAAGCAGATGATAGTAACAGGTGTTACTATCCTGATTGAAATATTTGATAAACTGAAAAATATTTGTTCCATAAAGATACTTTGGAATTGAAAATTCAAAGCTTATGAAATCCTGCGTAATATTATAAAAATAAGATAGTAAATAGTTGCTGGAAGGAATATGCAAGCTACTCCGCTTGCTAAGAGGAATAATAGAATCGCTATCATGATGCAGCATAGCGCGAATCTTACGATTTTCAGCAAATTCGCCAGTATCATAATCAATTTCGATTGTTGTATTTCCTGTTCGGGTTGTTCCCTCGAACTTAGTAAGCGTGAGAGGATATTTTGATACATTGTTAAGTTTAATTAAAATAGTGTCAATCATTATGTTAGTTAAATTGGAAAATCGATAAATATCTGTTTAGGGTTTTCTTGATTTTCTTGACATTTAATCATATGCCTTTCATGCTGTAACGCACGTTCGTCTTTAAATGACTTATCACACGCCCGCATAGAGCGGAGCGGGATTTCCCATTTAAGGACATTTATAACTTGTATTAACACCTCATCCGAAACAGCCGTAACATCAAAGGTGTGAACATCGCCATCTAAATAATGGATGATGTTAATAACAGTTTTTATCATAAAAGTACGGTTGAGATTTTATAAAAGTGCCTCTACAGAACGCAGAGGCACATTTTAGAACAATTAAGACCTGGTCTTTTATTATGATTTTTTACGGATAAAGAACCACCAACCAGCGCCAGCAGCCGCAGCAAGCAAAATAATGTTTTTCATTTTGTCGTTAGTTATTAAATTTTTAAGAAATTGAATTTTAGACAGGTCGCCCCGTTTATCCCACCTTTTTGGGGTTTTAGTCCATCCGATGTGAGCACCGTAGTCATATAGACCAACTTCGCCAATTTTAGTGTCAGCGACCAACGCAGCCGCTAAGGCCTCAACAGAGGCAGCAGGAACACCAATCGACAATGCATCGCCCGTTATGTACAAATCAGAGTCGAACGCCCCAAAGGCCGTAAAATGATACTCATTTGAATGATAAGAAGCCCTTATAGTTATGGGGGTTGCAACATCATTAACAATAAGAGTATCATACAGGTTTTGAAGGTTAACCAGCA
>JBDUDE010000793.1:0-3107 GCA_040003105.1 Mucilaginibacter sp.
TCCCGCTGCTTGCGGGGCTGGGGCTTTTCTTTGCCTGTAAGGGAAAAATGGCGTCAAAAAGTGAAGCTGCCGACACCGCCACAAGTACCAATGTAGTTGCTCAAAGTTCTGTCCCAGGTGACAGCATTTCAAATGCAAAACTAATTTTACACAAATCTACAACGACCGACAGCGCCGTCATCAAAAAAGTACCCGTACACAAATCGCACAAAACCGACGCTGCGCAGCCGGTCCGCAGGCTGGTACAAAAAGCCGATATCCATTTTAAGGTAAAGAGCGTACAGCAAACCGCCGAACAAGTAGCGGCGCTCACCGGCGACTTAAAGGGAACCATTGTCCACCAAACTATTAACGCAACTTCCCAAAGCCAGCAGGATTTTAAACGCAGCGACGATTCCATTATGCGGGTTACCGTTACCAGGCCGACAGCTGAAATGACGGTGAAGGTTCCGCCAGCTTACGTCGAAGTATTCCTGTTGCAGGTTGCCAGGCTTGGACTTCATATCGACAGCAGCCATATGAGCGTAAATGATAAAACGCTCGATTATCTTTCAACCCAGCTTAAGCTAAAAAACGAAGCCGAATTAGCATTGACAGAGGAAAAAAAGCCGGCCGCTGCTAAAAGCCCCCGCGACATCATGGAATTAAAAAACCGGATGGTTGACCACCAGATAGATAACCGCCGCATTGCCGACTCGGCCAAAACCGGCGTCATCGCACTAAGCTTTTATGAAAATGATGTGGTTACCCGCGAAATTTTGGCAAGCAATAATCCTTCATCATACAACGAGCCGGCTACCAAACGTATAGGCACCTCGATAAAGGATGGATGGGATGTGTTTATCGACTTCGTCGCCCTATTAATCAAAGCATGGGTGCTGGCACCGTTAGGCCTAATAACCTGGGTGCTTGTTAAACGGATAAACAAAAAGAAAACAATTGCTAACCTTAAAACCGATAATTTGTCATGAAAGCTAAAATCACAATTACGCTGCTGGCAGGCCTTGCCCTGTTTGCGGCTTGCAAAGGCAGAGGTGGGTCAGAAGAATTTGCATCAAGCGCCGATACAACAACTATTTCGCCAACAGGAAAATCCGATACTTCCAAAATCGAAACCAAGCTGGTAAAAACCGCCGACATGCGGTTTAAAGTAAAAAACGTGCACCAAACCAGCGAAAAGATTACCGCCCTTACCACCGGTTATAAAGGCATGGTGATGCACCACCAGGTGGAGTCGTCGGGCATGCGGAGTGTAGATATCCGCAAAAGCGAAGATTCCATCATCCGGGTAACTTCGTTCAGCACCACGGCAGACATCACTGTTAAAGTACCAGCCGAAAGATTGGACGAATTTATGACCGAAGTTGGACGCATGGGTGTGATACTGAATGTACGCAGAATGGACATTTCGGATAAATCGCTTGAATATATGGCAGCAAGGCTAAAGCTTAAAAACCGCAACGATTTAATCGCTCAGCAAAAAGCGGGGAAAGTGATTATTAAAAACCCAACCAATGTGCTGGCTTTAAAGGACGATATGGTTGACCAGCAAATTGGCAATAAGCAAATTGACGACGAGGTAAAAAACAGCATAGTTAGCCTGAGCTTTTACCAAAGCAACACCATATATAAAGAGGTCATAGCAAACGACGACCCGTCAGCCTATAACCTGCCATTTTTTAAACGCCTTGGCGGCTGTATTGAAAATGGCTGGGCGATTTTCGAGAACGTTGTATTGGAATTGGCTAACCTTTGGGTATTTGTTATAGCAGGGATAGTAGTGTGGATGACAGTAAGGTATTACCGTAACAAAAGGCCGATTGTAGTAATTAAACCTTGATTTTCAAATACGCGGATGGCCATCGTCGGCATCCGCGTACTTCTTTACGCTTTCATTCAGAAAATTAAGCCGTCACCTTTCTAAGATGCGAACATCGCGCCTATACCTAAACTTTATATTATTTCCTTCTAAGAAAAACCATTCCCGATATATGATTGTTATCAGTTGTAAATCAATTATATTACAATCATGGATGATAAAACAAAAACAGGAAGCCCCGACCGGAACCTGATCAACACAAATGAGAATTATGAAGTAGAATATTGGTCGAAAAAATTCGGTGTTACTGCCGAAGAATTAAAATCGGCTATCAAAGCCGTTGGTTCGTCCGCAAAGGCGGTTGAGGCTTATCTTAATAAATAAAACCTGTTGTTATGAGCCTGGAAAAATATGTTGAGAAGCGCGACTTCACCAAAACAGCTGAGCCAAAAGCCGGTAAAAGCAAGGAAAAGGACGCACTTACCTTCGTGATACAAAAGCACGATGCTTCGCGCCTGCATTACGATTTCAGGCTGGAGATGGATGGCGTGCTGAAAAGCTGGGCCGTGCCCAAAGGCCCCTCAACCGACCCCAAAACCAAGCGCCTTGCCATGATGGTGGAGGACCACCCCTATGATTACCGCAAATTTGAAGGCATTATCCCCGAAGGCGAATATGGCGGCGGCACCGTTATAGTTTGGGATGAAGGCACCTACGAGCCTATCGAGGAAATAAAAGGCAAAAAGGCGCAGGAGAAAGAATTGCTAAAGGAACTGGAAGCAGGCTCGTTAAAAATAAAATTGCACGGTACCAAGCTGCGCGGCGAGTATGCGCTGGTAAAAACCCACGGCATGGGCGAAAACGGCTGGCTGCTGATAAAGCACAACGATGATTATGCCTCCGCTAAAGATATTACCAAGCTGGACGAATCGGTTTTGTCGGGTAAAACCATCGAATCGATGGAGAAGACCAGCGAAAAGGTTTGGCAGCACGGGCACGAGGAAGACGTAGAAAAAGAAAAACCGAAAAGTAAAAAAAAAAGCCTGGAAAAGCCGGTTGAGGAAACTGTGGGTGACAACACCGATGTTCCGGTGGTGGATGCGGCTGGGGCCGATGTTGCGGCGCTCATAAAATCGGCGCCAAAAACAGCAATTCCAAAAAACGTAAAGCCCATGAAGGCCACCCTGGTGGATGAACCTTTTGACGACCCGAACTGGTTATATGAAGTAAAATGGGACGGCTATCGCGCTGTTGCGTTTATTAATAAAGGCGATGCGCAGCTCATATC
>JBDUDE010000168.1:0-3105 GCA_040003105.1 Mucilaginibacter sp.
CAACAATAATAATAACCTATATTATTTTGTTGAAGCTAATCTAAAGGCAATGACGGGTTAGCGGGGTGCCCTCTGCATGTGACTATGTGTATTTGCGATAAACAATGACATTACTTCAAACAACCACCACCATCCTAATCTGCTGGATTATAATAGTCATAGCATGGGAACGCATATCACCCTACCGCAAGGGCCTGCCCTTTTTCAGGGAGGGCTTTTGGGTGGATTTGGTTTGGTACACCCTTATCCAAAGCTATGTGCTTAAAATTGTGATATTTGATTATATCATCACGCCGTTGCAGCATAGTATTGCCTGGCAGGGGTTCGCTTTTTTTAAGAGCTGGAGTATTGCAGAGCAGGTGCTGTTCTTTTTGATTACCCATGATTTGTATATCTACCTGTTTCATCGTCTGCAACATTCAAGCAAAATATTGTGGCGCACGCATGAGGCACATCATTCGGGCAAGGAAGTTGATTTTTTAGCGGGCTCGCGTTCGCACGCGGCGGAAATTATTATTAACCAGACTATCGAATTTGCCCCAATTGTAATCCTGGGCGCCCACCCGGAAGTTATCCCCATAAAGGCGATGCTGGATGCCATGTTCGGTATGTTTATCCACGCAAATATTAATGTTAAACTGGGTAGACTTAAATATATTTTTAATTCGCCGGAGCTGCATTTGTGGCACCATGCCAATTACCGGGAAGTTTTCCACGCCAATTTTTCAACCAAGTTTGCCCTTTGGGATTATCTTTTCGGCACTGTTTATGACCCGGGGTTTAAACCTGGTAACCAGCCCGAAAACTGGGGCCTTTATTACGACTATCCGAAAGATTATTTTTTACAGCATGCTTTTTCAATAAAACGGTTTGACGAAAAGGCACTGTTAAAATATAAATGGTTTCGGCGTTATTATAAATCAAGACCGGCTGTTATTATTATGATAAAGAAACTGTTGCGGCTGAATAAAAGCGCCATCATTGTCAAGATGCGAAAGCGCAACCCGGAGCCTTTGTTAATTGATAATAACGAGGGCGAAAATTTAATATCGTGTAACAAATAAATATAAACTATTGGCCTGGATTTATTTACTATTAGCTGCGCTTTGCGAAACAGCATGGACATTTTGCCTTAAGCTGATGAAATTCAGCGACCTAAAAGCGGTACGGTTCGCCAATTTATACCGCTGGCACGGCGGAGGCTCCGTGATTAGTCCCTTTGTTGGCTATCTTGTTTTTGGCCTTGCCAATATTTACCTTTTTTCGATGGCGATAAAACAAATTTCGACCGCCACCGCCTTTGCCGTATGGACGGCCGTTACCCTGCTGTTAATTAAAGTTGTAGAAACTACATTTTTTAACCAGCGGATTTCGTGGATTGAGCTGTTTTTTTTGATGCTGACAATGGTGGGAATAATCGGGCTGAAAACGTTTGCGGTACAGGTTAAATAATATAATATAAAAAAGCAGTACCATTTGGCCTGCTTTTTTATGTTATGTAACCTCTATAAAGTGGTTATTTATCGGATGTTGTTTCGTCGCTTGCTTCTGAAGAATCATGTCTGCTGTAGTTCCAGTTCACCTTGTCGCCTGATTTTTTCACAAATATTTTTAGTAGTTGCTGGTGAAGCTCTTCCGGCTGCAATATACCGTCAACGGTTAATCTTTTATTGCTTAACGACATTTCAAAACCGGTCCTATCTTTTATAATGCCCTTTTTTATAAGTATGTCTGCGGCTTCTTTCATCCTCCCATCCGGCTTAAGAGGCGGGATGGGAGGCATTGGAGCCATGGCAGCCATTGGTGGCATTGCCGGCATCGGGGTCATTGATTGCATCGATGCCATAGCCATTGGCTTCATCGGGGTCATGGGTCCTATAGCTACCGGTGGCATGGGCTTCATTGGCGGCATAGGGGTTGTCATTGATATTGCTGCTACCGGCGCCATTGCAGGCATGGGTTTCATAGGTCCTATAGCTGCCATTGGGGCCAATGGGGGCACCGGTTGAGTTATATCTGCATATTCGTCAAGCAACTCATCAATTTTTTCCCGGTTTTGGCTCACCGGCTTTTGCTCGCCGTTAACATAAAATGATTCCACCATTTTGCGGTCCACAAGAACCTGGTATAATGTACCGTCCTTTTTAAAAAGGTAAGTTGCTTTTGCTTTGCCGTTTTTGCTTTGATGCAGCATCATAACCGTGCCATCGCCAACTTCGGCCGGCTTGTATATTTTCACTTTCCCGTTCGAGGTATCTGCTGTAGCTACCGGGGCTTGGCTGGCTTCGGCTTGTTTTGTTTGTTGATTTTGCTTTAAAAGCGCATCAATTTGCGGTGCATATTTATTTAGCTGGCTGTTAGGTACCATTTTGCCATTTACCTTAAGGTCGCTAATTTTTGAACCGGTTTTGTTAAACTTAATGGTGGTTTTATTGTCGGCTTTAAAAACATAGCCAACTTTAGGGTCAACCGTAACGGTGTGTGCTTTGGTTTGCTGATGCTTTGCTATCGATACCTTTACCGGGGTGTTTTTATTTTCTTTATTGGCCGAAAATGCAACTGTGCAAAATCCGGCGGCCACCAAACAAATGGTGAGTAGCGTTTTTTCCATGATATTTAATGATTGGTTATGATTGTTTACCATGCGTTTAACACGGTTTAATAAATTGCTTTTATTGTTGGCCAGTGCCATGCTTAGGCCCGGCGCCTGGTATTCCTGGCAGCTTAGCAGCGCCTGTATGTAGCCGAATTTGCTGCCGGCCTGTTCAAGGGCTATATCGTCGCAGCAGTTTTCGCGTTCGGCTTTTATAAGTTGCGAAATCCATATTACTGCAGGGTTAAAAAAGAATACTATCTCCATAAAGCTTTGCAGCAGGTTTACCAGGTAATCGCGGCGGCGGATGTGCGCCAGCTCGTGCACCAGTATGGCCTCCACTTCATCAACCGATAGTGCGTTTATAAATCCGACAGGTATCAATATCAGCGGCGTGAAATGCCCAATAACCATCGGCACCTTAGCAATGCCCGATTCCACGATACCTATAACCTGTTTTATTTTAAGCTGTGCCGATAGCTGCGCGAGCCTGTCGGTCCAGTATTTGTCCA
>JBDUDE010000317.1:0-3104 GCA_040003105.1 Mucilaginibacter sp.
TAATTAAATTTACACTAATTGTTAATGCTAATTAACAAGAGTCCTAAATTAAATCACGAATTCAAATTTATCAAAAAGCACAATTATGGAAAAATTAACAAAACAAGAAATGAGAAATGTAAAAGGTGGCGTAGGTATTAAGTATGTATGGCATTGCCGAGATACTGCCGATTTGCCATACATGACAGCCGGTACCTGCTCAAGTAACGACCCGGCGGTTTTCTGTGGAGAGTATTCCTGCATTAATTCCGGAGTAATTTGCACTGGCGGTGAGTACTGCCCATGATATTAATTGCAATTGGCAAAAAGGGCGGTGTTAGATATTAATTTCACCGCCTTTTTAATTAACTATATTTTATTGAAACCTGGTTTGTGTTGATCGCTAAATTTAGCTGTTTCCCCAACACCAGGCTGCAGTTGTCGGGCACATGCCCTGCCGGGAAATCAAAGCATACCGGGTAATTGTAATCTTTTACTATATCCATTACAATTTGGGGTACCGTTTGCCCAAAGGGGATATCGTTGTCCTTCGCATCGGTAAATCCGCCAACAATAATGCCCCTGAGCTTTGCCAACTTGCCGGCCCGATTCAGCGAACGCAGCATGCGGTCAATACTATATAAATACTCGCTTACATCTTCAATAAACAAAATTTTGCCGGCATAGTCCATATCAGATACCGAGCCTGACATCGACAGCAACAAGCTGAGGTTACCGCCAATTAATATTCCTTCACTTTCGCCGTGCCGGTTCAAAAGGTTGGGTTGCAGTTGGTAGTTCAAAGGTTCGCCAAATAACGCCTTGCGCAGCGTATCTAATGAGCGCGCCGATGCATCCGGAATGGTCATGGGCATTTGGCCGTGAATACTGGGGGCGTTAAAATTGGCAAACAAATGAGCGTGCAACAGGGTGATATCGCTGAAGCCGACTACCCATTTTGGATGCGTGGCAAAGCGGCTAAAATCAACCATATCGATCATCCTGACGGTGCCGTAGCCCCCGCGGGCCGCAATAATGGCCTTTATGCTGTCGTCATCAATAAAGCGTTGAAAATCCTTCGCCCTGAAGGCGTCGTCGCCGGCAAACTGGTGGTATGATGCGTTAACGGTATCGCCCAATATAACTTGTAATCCCCAGGATTGCAGCAGGGCGATAGCATCCGTCATGGGGTTGGGCAGTTTTTTTGCCGGGCAAGTGATGGCAATTTTGTCGCCCTTTTTTAGGAAGGGGGGGCTAGTCTGAAAGTCAGTAAAGTCCGAAAGTCCGAAAGACGCTGCAATTGTATCCATGTAAAATGCCCGGTATTGATAAAACGAAGGTAAGCAATATCTAAAAACTATTGGCTTTGGAGCATCTGCGTTCTTTTTGTCTTCGCACTTTACTGACTTTCCCGACTTTCCCGACTAAAACGGTATCTTTGCCCCATAATGTCGCAATTAAATAAATTTAAACGGTTTACAGTTACTTCGGCGCTGCCTTATGCCAACGGGCCGCTGCATATTGGCCACCTGGCGGGCGCCTATTTGCCAGCCGATATTTTTGTGCGCTACCTGCGCCTCCTTAAAAAAGACGTGGTATATATTTGCGGCTCCGACGAGCATGGCGCTGCTATTACCATAAAGGCCAAAAAGGAAGATACTACGCCGCAGGCAATCATCGATAAATACCATCACCAGATAAAAACCAGTTTCGAGGAGTTTGGGATATCGTTTGATATTTATCACCGAACTTCATCGCCCATACATCACGACCTTTCGCAGGAATTTTTCCTGAATTTGTATGAGAAGGATGAATTTATAGAGAAATTTTCGGAACAGTATTTTGACGAGGACTACCAGCAATTTTTAGCCGACCGCTATATTATTGGCACCTGCCCCAATTGCAGCAACCCCAATGCCTACGGCGACCAATGCGAAAATTGCGGCACATCGTTAAATCCAACCGATTTGATAAACCCGGTATCGACACTGAGCGGCAAAACGCCGGTTTTAAAGCAAACCAAACACTGGTTTTTACCGCTTGATAAATACCAGCCCTGGCTGGAGAGTTGGATTGAAACCAAGGAAGACGAGTGGAAGGTTAACGTATATGGGCAATGCAAATCGTGGTTAAAATCGGGCCTGCAACCCCGCTCGATGACGCGCGACCTTGACTGGGGTATCGACGTGCCACTGGAAGAGGCCAAAGGTAAAAAGCTGTATGTATGGATGGATGCGCCGATAGGCTACATATCTGCCACTAAACAATGGGCTATTGATAACGGCAAAGACTGGAAACTGTATTGGAAAAAACAGGAGAACGAAGCCGATGAAGCCTGCCTGCTGCATTTTATAGGTAAGGATAATATTGTGTTTCACTGTATTATTTTCCCGTCGATATTGCATGCGCATGGCGAATATATTTTACCGCAAAATGTACCGGCCAACGAGTTTTTGAACCTGGAGGGCGATAAACTCTCCACCTCGCGTAACCATGCGGTTTGGCTGCACGAATATTTGGAGGAGTTCCCCGGCAAACAGGACGAGTTGCGTTATGTGCTAACCTCGATACTGCCCGAAACCAGCGACAGTGAGTTTACCTGGAAAGATTACCAGGCCCGCGTTAATAACGAGCTGGTAGCCATTTTAGGCAACTATGTAAACCGGGTGATGATTTTAATGCACAAGTTTTACGAAGGCAAAGTAGAAAACGAAGCCGGTAAAATAGTGCTGACCGATAAAAGCCTTGATTCTGCCCTTGCCGGATATTACGACGAGATACAGGTTAACCTGGAGGCCTACAAATTCCGCCAGGCGCTGCAAAGCGTTATGGATATTGCACGCCTTGGCAACCGCTACCTTACCGAGCAGGAGCCCTGGAAAACAATAAAAACCAACCCGGACCAGGCTAAAGAGGCGCTGCATAACTGTTTGATACTGATTGGGCATCTTACGTCGTGCCTGCAGCCGTTTTTACCTGGCGCTGTTGTAAAAATAGCAGGCATGTTAAACCTGCCCATCAGCGCATTTGCGTTTGATAAGGAAATGGCCTTTGAAAGCGGCCATACGTTAAACCCGTCGGCATTATTGTTTGAGAAGGTTGAGGACGAAGTGATTGAAAAGCAG
>JBDUDE010000037.1:0-3101 GCA_040003105.1 Mucilaginibacter sp.
GGCATCAAGTTATTAATTAATGTTGAAAAAAATCAATTGCTTTTTGATAAAGACGTTGTTTTTTCGTTAAAATATGTTTTCTTAATATAATAGTTACTAAAATATTGTTTAATGAACAATAAAGAATTAGGTTATCAACATTGCCGGGTAAAAACCGGCTATAAATTATTATTAAAAACAAACAACCGGTAATAAGTTGAATCACAGTATTTTACAGAATGGTATTCCATAAACGCCTGTTTTAACTTATCAGAGCGCTGTTAAAAAAATCAATAATTTATCAAATCGTTATAGGTTTAGCAATAACAATGCTAATGGGAAATTTGCACGTAATAAACTACGGAATAATGCAGATGTGATAATAAAAGTTACGTTTTTTGCTTTTTAATGGCAGTAATTAAGCAATGGTTAGTAAAAACTTGCTTAATAGCTTACGGGTGTAAATTCCCAAAAAATCGCTAAAGAAAAAGTTTCCACAATATCTCCGAAAAAAAATCCCGGTTTGGGAAATGGATGGGGAAGTCGGAAGTCCGGAAGTTGGAAGTCGGAAAAGTCAGAAAGTCAGTAAAGTTGAAAAGTCTGAAGGACAGATCTTCGCCAACCGAAGCGTCTTTCGGTCTTTACTGACTTTCCCGACTCTCCGGACTAAAACTACATCTTCACAAAAGTGGTTTTGCCAACCACGCTCTTATCATTGTTGTTAACTACCTGTATAATATAGGTGCCGGGTTGCAGCGTACCAACGTCGTCCTGCCAATTGGGCTGCGCCGATGTTGCCGATTTTACCACACTGCCTGTTATGTTCACAATTTTAATTGCATATGATTGATTAGAGGCCGCCAGCGACGGGTTTTTATTTATGCTTTGTATACCCGATAGCAAATTCGCCCTGTTATCGGGCTTAATGGCCAGGTTAATAGTGCTGCGTGCCGGGTTAGGGTAAACATTGATATTTGAACTCGCCACCGCCTGGGCCGAACTGCCGTAGGTTAATGAAACATTTGGTGAATAGCTGATAATACCGTTCAGATCCTCAATTTTTAACCTGTAAATGTCCACAGCTTTTGCCGGGCTTTTATCTGTAAAGTTATAAATGGCTTGCGCGGTTGATAAAAACCCGCCCAGCACGTCAAAAGTTACGCCGTTATCCGTGCTTCTTTCAACTGTGAAGTTGGTATAGTTTTCTTCGTTTTCGGTTTTCCAGCTAACCTGGGCGCCATCGGTAGCTTTAGTTGCTGCAAAATTGAGTAAATGAAAACCTAATGCCTTGTTCTGACGTATCACAATGGTGAAACGGTTATCGCCGTAAGTGGTGGTATCGCTTAAATCCACATTAAAAATATAGGCGTTGTTGTTGCGCAGGTCAAGCGAATCTTTTGCGAATTTATCCATCAGCCATATCTCGTATATTTTAGGTATTGAGTCGAGAGCGGTTCTTTTAAGCGAAAATTGTCTTGATTGGGTAGCCTGGACGTTTAACTTAATAACCATAGACGCTTGTTTTGGATATGGTATCGAATTTATAGCCAACGGAATACCGTCTGACGAAAAACTCGACAAGCCCTCAAGCGCCCCCATGCCGCCTAAATCGCGGGCATCTTCGTAGCCGTTATATTTTGTTACGGCAGACGATTTAAACGCTATCAGTATGTCATCGTAATTGTTCGAGTCGGCAAATAATTTTAAACGCATCAATTTAGCAACCTCCTGCTGAACAGGTGCGCCCATTAATAAATTGCCGCCTGTAAGTTGTGTGGTTGGTGTTTTAGCCGTTTCGTTAAAGGTTAAAACTGCGGCACTTGTTAATGCCCTTACAAAAAAGCCCTGCCCGCTTACAATGTCGCCGGTAAAAGTAACCGGATTGCCCACATGTGTGCTTGACGAGTAGCTGTTGTATTGATTGCTTACGGGGTCTAATACATAAATGCTTGGGTCAATATTTGTTGCCGTAATTCCGCCGGTGTTAACCTTGTCCCAGTTTATGGTAGAAGCATAGGGGTTGCCCACCATGTTAAAACCCCGGTTATATAATGAGTTGCCTGAAGCAGTAGTGTAGCCCAGGTTTCCCGACGATGGCGTGTACCAGTCCTTAACCGTTATCGATCCCTGGTTTAATGTGCCTGTTTGTGTTAACGTTACATTCTCGGGCGCAACAGTAAAAGGTGGCGCAGTTCGGGTTGACCAGTTTGTGGCAGCGCCCCTGAAAAAGAACAGTACACCATTGCCTACAGGTATGCTATAGGTGCCCAGATCAGATGTGCCAATTGCCGACGGCGATGTAATATTGCTGATGCCTATAAAATTTCCGCTGGTAAAAGTTGCGTTGCTGATGGCGCGGTTTTCGCGATACAAATAAGTTGAGGGATTGCCTGCGCTGGTGTTGCCGCCAACTGCACCCGTAACAAATGAATTCGTAGCACTGTTGGCCGCTGTGGTTTGGCCCGCAGTAGTGCCTACTATATAATTTAAAGCATAAACGTTATTGCTGTTAACGGGTGTGCCTGTATTAACTGCCGAGGAAATGATACGATAATTGCGCTCAACCCATCGTTTTTTAACAGCATCATAAGTGTTGCCGCCCTGGAAATACCGTTCAACATTATAGGTACCAACCAGCGAGGGGCTGGGGTTAGCGCCAACAGGCACTGAACCTATCGCAGCCGAGCCATATTGGTCGGACTGGAGCGTAAAAGTGCAGTTGGTGCTGTTGGTCATTAAGCAACTTGTTGAAGTTGGGTATATAATAGAGGTAGAGCCCAGGTAAAAGGTGCCGTTTACCGTGCCCACATTATTATTTATTTTAGGTTGATTACCGTCTAAAGTAATAACGCATGACGAGTTGGACAAGCCCGCGTAAAATGTTCCTGTATTGGTAATTGCGCTCGACGTTGAAGCGCTGGTCATGTTTATGCTTGAACCGTTTTTAGCGGTGAAAGTACCAGAGTTTACAATTGAATTGGTGCCTGTAAACGTAAATGCGGTATTATCCATAGTAAAGGTGCCCACTGTGACGCCGCTGTTTTGGTTGGTAATAACCGTTGGGTTACCGCTGGCGGCCATGGTACATGACGTTAGCGACATGGTTGCGCCGGTGTTGGTAA
>JBDUDE010000014.1:0-3099 GCA_040003105.1 Mucilaginibacter sp.
TTATATTATTCGGCATGGTGAACGATTCAGTCCTATAAGCTAATAGTCTGATTTCTATAGTTATTGTTTAGTATAAATTCAATTACCTAAAGTCCTCCTGCATTTTTCGCACAAAAACATCTCCTCCTGATCCACTTCTTTTATTGTTCCCCTGGCATCATTCATCAAACATCTTTTGTCGCCGCTGGTGCAGTGGTTTAAACCAAGGTTATGGCCGATCTCGTGGAGGCAGACTTTGGTTAGGCGGGAATGGAAGAGTTGTTTGGATGCATGTCGTTTTAGCCGGAACGTTGAGATTACGCATGTTGTACCCGGCCGGTAGCCCAAGCCAAATATGCCCCATTCGGTGCTATGCCGTTCGGGATTTACGCAGGCGATGTCTTTTCCGGTTAAAATAAGCAGGTTTTCGCTGGTGTTGTATTTGGATAATATCCGGTTGGCCTCGTAACGGGTTTTGCTGTCGGCCAAAATATCTTTGGCAAAGCTTACCGGGGGCTTAATAATGCATTTATAATGATAAAAGTGCTCAACCGACGCTCTAACCATATTGATGTCCGCTTTTTCGACATTGCCTAATGGTTGGATGTAAATTGTTTTGGGTTCATCGTAAAATATTGCATGTGCCTGTTTTGCGATTATAAAGGTTAGGAGGCATAGGATACAATGTTTTATGTAGGGACGCTGCATGTGGTATTTACCTGGAGCGTAAAACTAATCAACTTTATCTTAAAAAACTTCCTTGTTATACTCCAATTTTGCCCGAAGTTGCAAACTCAGACAGCTGGCCATTCGCTATGGCTTGCAAAATTAGATAATTTCGTTTGCCCAAGTGCGAGGGAACGGTCGGTAAGCATTATCTTAACGTACTATTTAAATGGGAGCGATCAAAAATTTAGTATTTTCTCAAACATTTGTAAAAACAAAATAGGTCAATGCGTTATTTCTTCCATTTACATCTTTTCATAATTCTGCTATTGCTCAAGCGGGGGTAATAAAATTAGCCGTGTAGTCAGGGCCTTGGGACATCCGGGATTTCACATCGGTCATTCATTCCTCATACTAGTCACCGGGTTGGCAAGCGCAGCTTTAATAGTCTGATAGCTAATAGTGGCCAGCGCAACCAGGGTTGCCCCGGTTCCTGATAAAGCAAAAAGCCACCAGTGTATCTCTATCCGGTATGCATAGTTTTGGAGCCATTGCTGAACAAAGTACCACGCTATTGGTGAGGCAATAAACACGGCCAACAAAACCAGTTTGATAAAGTCTTTAGACAGCGTAACGGAGATAGCAGCTACGGAAGCACCTAATACTTTCCGAATACCTATTTCCTTAACACGCATTTCCGCCATAAAGGTGGTCAGTCCGAATAAGCCCAGAGCCGCCAGGAATAAAATCAGGAAACTAAAGTAACTAAAAAGCTGTTGCAGCTTGCCTTCCGATGCATATTGTGCCCTAAGTTCATCATCGCTCCAGCCGTATTGAAATGTACTTTCCGGAAAAAAGCGGTGCCATTTTTGGTAGATATCTGCTAAAGCCCGACGTTCTGATCCTGGTTGAATGCGGATAAGCATGCTTCCGCGACGGAGACTTTTGAGCGCGCGGATAAATACAGGGCTCATGGCGGTCCTCAACGATTCGTTGTTGAAATCATTGATCACTCCGACCGGCTTGCCGATGATTCCATACATTGTTTGATCGAGCTTGTTAATTGCCAGCGTTTTCGCTGTAAATGCAGTCATTAACACGGATTGACTGACTTGTGCCGTCATAAGTTGAGTCATCCCTTTGGCCGTAAGCGAGTCAGAATTGAGCTCGTCCCCGCTATATTTGGCATCGAGCAGGCGTCCTTTCTGCAGGTGAAGCCCCATTGTCCTTACAAAATCGAGGTCCCCCTCAATATACCATGCCCTTAATTTTTTATTTTTATTTTGCGGGTCATCCAAATCTACGCGGTACCCCCCGCCGCCGTCCACCGGCGACCAGGTTGTAATAGTCGCGTTTGAAACCCCCGGAATGGTTAGCACTTCATCTTTAAAGGCACTGCCCTTGCTCATCCAACTAAACTGTTTAAGGTGTAACAGATTGTTCTTATTATAACCAAGGTCTTTATTGTTCATAAAATGCAGTTGCCTTTGTATCAGGACAGTGATGGTGAGGACGATAACAGCAATGCTGAATTGGACAACCACCAGCGTTTTTCGTATTGCGCCGCTGCCAATTGCGGTGCTCAGTTTTCCCTTTAAGGTTAACACCGGATTTTGTGCCGAAACAAGCAAGGCAGGATAAAGCCCGGCGAGAATGCTAACCAACAATAAAACGCCGCAGGTGATGCTGAAAAGTACCAGGTTGCTTCGCAAAGTTAAGGCCAGGGAATGCCCGAGGTATGTTTCTATCGAATTAAGAAACAAGACGTACAAGAACACGCTTAATACAAATGCTATCCCAAAAAATAGCAGTGACTCAAAGAGGAACTGCGTTAACAGCTCGCGCCGGTCGGCGCCCAGTATCTTCCGGATACCCGCCTCCCGTACGCGTTTCAATGCCCTCGCCGTGGTTAGGTTAACGAAGTTTATGCAGGCAATAAGCAAAAGAAACACCGCGACACCTGAAAAAATATAGACATTTTTAATATCCCCTAATGATCGCTCCCGGAAAGAAAGATCAGCAGAGTGCAGGTAGATGTCTTTAATAGGCTGCAGCATAAGGGAGTAATGCAGACCTTTATCAGTGAAATAACGCGCTAACCAGTTATTGGCTTTTGCTTCAAGATCAGCAACTGAGGTGCCCGCCTGGAGGAGCAAGTATTGCTCTGACATGGTGCCATAGCCCTCAGGGTGAAGTATGTTAAGATCGGGGCGCATCTCCTCCACCTCCAGTACGTCGGCATGAAGACTGGTATTGGAGGGGATATCTTTAATGACGCCTGTGATTATACAAGTGCCGGGTTTGCCGAATTCAGGAATGTTGGTAACAAACTTTCCCACTGCACTGGCATCGCCGAAATACAGTGTTTTTATTTTTTCTGTGATGACCAGGTTCCTATAACCTTTTTGATAATAAGCCGGGGTACCTTCAATAACCTGGAAATTCAGCACCTTC
>JBDUDE010000573.1:0-10421 GCA_040003105.1 Mucilaginibacter sp.
GAGATTATGAAAGTTTTTTTAATTCTTCCTATTATGGAATATTGGCAGGAGAAGCTTGGAGAACTAAACATTTTTTTCTTTCAGGCTCAGTAGGAATTGCTTATTCTGACACTAAGTATCACGAAGTTATTCATGCATATCATGACGAATTTGATTATGCATATAAAGGCGCATCGATGCCCGCAGAAATTAAAATGTTTCTCTGTGGTTATTTTTCTATCCCACCAGGCTTTTAACCCTCAAAATGCCCTATCTTCGCAGCGCCTGCTGCATGAAAAAACTTTTTACCCTTTGCATATTCCTTGTTAGCTTCCAGAGCGTTTTTGCGCAATTAAATTTTTTGCCAAAATTTATCAGGCAGATGTATTTTAGAAAAGATACCAGCCGCAAACCTGGGTTTGTACTGCTACCGGCACTCAGCTCCGCGCCCGAAACAGGCATTGAATTTGGCGGTGCCGCATTGTTTTCATTTTACACCGATACGCTCGACCGCGGCACCCGGGTTTCCAGCTTGTTTGGTTATTCCACGCTCACCACGAAAGGGCAGGTTAAGCTTAGCCTTAACGCCAATTACTGGACACCGCAAAACAAATTTCATTATACGGGGGTAATCAGCTTTTACAATTATCCCTTTAATTTTTACGGAGTAGGTAATAACACAAAGGCAACCGACGAAAAACACATAGGCGAAAAGCGCTACAAACTGGGCTTCGCCGGCGAGAAACGCCTGGGCGATAACTTTTACGTGGGCGTTGTAGGGGGCGTAATAAAATACTTTTACCCTTACAGTTATGATTATTCCAGCATTCTATACTCGCCGGCAGTACAGGACAGGCACGGTGGCGCCAGCGCCTATATCGGCCCCAGCTTTACCTTCGATACCCGGAATAATAACACGTACACCACAAAGGGTATGATTATTAGCAGCTACTACAATATAATGCATGGCGCCTACGGAAACAACAGCTACAAAGGCGGCTTTTTTAATATAGAGTATTCGCAGTTTTTCCTGCTAGCAAAACAGCTGGTGCTGGGGCTTGATATACAGGAGCAAAGCCTTACGGGCAGCCGGTCGCCATTTTACCTGCTGCCGCAAATGGGCAGCGATGAAATGATGCGTGGCTACTACCAGGGCCGTTACCGCGACCGCAATTACATTGCCGGTCAAACCGAATTGCGTTACCGCATTGATAAACGCTTTGGTGTTGTTGCCTTTGTGGGCACGGGCGAAGTGTTTCATTCAGCCTTCAGCACCAGCCAGCTAAAGCCAAATTACGGTGGTGGTATACGTTACTTTTTTGATATTGAAAAAGGGCTGGCTATCCGAATGGATTATGGCGTTGGACAAAAACCGGCGGGCGAGAAACGGGCAAGCGGCTTGTATGTGGCGTTGGGGCAAAGCTTTTAAGGAAGTCCATAGTCTATGGACCATAGACCATGGCACTATTGCGAAGTTAACTATGGTCTATCGTCTATGGACCATGGTCTTTTTAAAACTTAATTAGAAAATCTTCCTTCGCCTGTCCAGGTTTAAAAAACACCAGTCCTATCCAGAATAAATCAATGGTAACAGTTACTTCAGGATGCGCTTTTATTTGTGCCCAGGCTTCTTTCATGCCTTCGCTCCAATAAATGTCGTCAAAAATAAGCATAGTGTTTTCGTGGGCCTTGGGCAGGCACCATGCAAAATATTTAAGGGTGGCGTCTTTTTGGTGATTGCCGTCTACAAAAACAAAATCAAGCTGCGGTAAGCCATCTATGATGCCGGCTAGCGTGTCGTCAAAATTGCCTACGGTAGGTTTGACAGCGTCAATGCCGCCTTTTTTAAAAGTTTCTTTTGCTATGCGGGCAGTTTCGGGGCAGCCTTCGAGCGTGTACACTTTTGCTTCGGGCGCAGCGTTTTGCAGGTATAGGGTGGTGGTGCCCAGGCAGGTGCCTAATTCAATAATATTGCGGGGCTGTAAATCGGCCACTAAACGGTGCAGCAATTGGGCCAGCTTTGGCGGTTTAAGGGCGTTGCGGGCAATGTCGCTTATCTCTTTCTGGCGATTATTGTTTACGTGCGAGCCCGCGCCAAGGTCGGTTACGGTTATAATCCGCGTGTCATTTATTAGCCCGTTGCGGATGTCTTCGACTTCGGTGTATACTTTTTTGGCGCTAAAATCGTAAATTACATCATCTATAAGCCGGTAAACAAATGGCGAGTGTACACCGTGCCTGTTTTTGGCTTTCAGCCGGTGCAGCACATAATCCGTAGCGAACCTTAAATTAAACATGGCTGTAAAAATATAGAAACGTTTAGTATTTTAGCGTGATAGCATGATAAATCCAACAGAAGTAAATTCACTGATACGTTTATTGGACGACCCGGATAGCGAGATATTTGAGCACGTTCACGATAAGTTACGGTCATACGGCCCCGAAGTTATTGAATACCTTGAAGGCGCCTGGGAGCAAGCCTTTGGCCCTGTACAACAAGAACGCATTGCCAACCTGGTGCACGAAATCCAGTTCAGTATAGTAAAAAACGACCTGCAGCTTTGGCACCAAAGCGGTGCTTTTGATTTACTGCAGGGCATTTTGATAATAAATCGTTACCAATACCCCGACCTTGACGAGCAAAAGGTTATCAACCAAATTGAAGCCATTAAGCGCGACATCTGGATACAGATGATGAACGAGGCCAGCCCTTCCGAACAGGTAAAGCTGATAAATCATGTGTTTTATAATATCTATGGTTTTAGCGGCAACACCGCCAATCACCTCGACCCACAAAACAGCTATTTAAGCCAGGTGCTCGAAACAAAAAAGGGCAACCAGATTTCGCTGGCCATTATTTATTCCATCATTGCCCAAAAGCTGGATATACCTGTTTACGGCGTTAACCTGCCGCAGCATTTTATTTTGGCCTATTTAGATGAGAGCGTGCAAAGCGAATTTGAGGGTGGCATTTTGTTTTACATCAATGCCTTTAACAAAGGTTTCATCTTTGGCCGCCGGGATGTGGACATGTTTTTAAAACAGCTAAACTTGAAGTTTGATAAACAATTTTATGAGCCCTGCTCAAATACCGACATCATTAAGCGGGTGTTGCGCAATTTGATTAGTGCTTATGAACATTTGGGCTCGAAAGAGAAAGTGGCGGAGTTAAATGAATTATTAAGCATGATTGAGGGCCCCGGCCCCCCAACCCCCTAAAGGCTACCGTGTACCCACATCTCAAATTGTCGGAAATAACACTGCGCCGTAGGTGCAACAGGTCGGAAGAAAATAGTACACCCAATCATTTTTGCTCCGTAGGTGCAACACCTAACGGACTATTTTAGCTCATCATGCAAGTCGGCGAGGTTCCGTACCTACGGCACGGACTACCCGTCAGATGTTTTGCTACCGACCTTTAACCCCGATGGGGTTTAGAAAAGATGCGGGTACACGGTAGCCCAACCGGGGGAGTAAAAGGCAAAGCGTTCTACCCGCCCGTTACCCTTTAGGGGGTTACGGGGCTAATGAATTTATTCTCCACCATCCAATCTTTTGCCCAATCCATCCATTTTCCTTTATTTTTTGAATTATTCATCCCGAAGCCATGGCCGCCTTCTTCAAACAGGTGCATTTCGACTTTTACTTTTGCTGCCAATAGCGCTTCGTAAAACATCAGGCTATTTTGAACGGGTACAACGTCATCATCTTCGGCGTGCACTAAAAATGTTGGCGGCGTGTTGGCCGTCACCTGTTTTTCATTACTGTATAAATTTATAAGGTCCGCACCAGGTGTTTTACCCACCAGGTTTTCGCGCGAGCCAACGTGTGCCTGCGGACCAAAACTGATAACAGGATATATCAACATCATAAAATCAGGCCGGGCGCTTATGTTGTCTTTATCATCAACCAGCACCTTATCAAAATGCGTTCCTTCGGTTGATGCCAGGTGACCGCCTGCCGAGAAGCCGATGATGCCGACCTTATCAGTCTTGATGCCATATTTGGCAGCATTGCGGCGTACCCAAATCACCCCCTGCTGAGCATCCTGCAGCGGGCCGATTGTTTTATCAACCATAATGCTGTCGCTTGGCAGGCGGTATTTTACCACAAAGGCAGTTATGCCGAAGCTGGCAAAAGCCCTTGCAATGTCGCGGCCCTCGTGCGCTGAGGCAAGGCCGGCATAAGCACCCCCCGGGTAAACTACCACGGCTGTTCCGTTGGCTGTCCCTGCAGCGGGCAAATACGGCGTAATTGTGGGCACGCTAACTTTTGTTATCCAGTCCCCGTTGGTGTTTTCAACATAGGTTTTAGGGGTTGGCTTAGTGTTTGGTATCCCGTTTGGATACAGGGGCATGGGTTGTTCCTGGGCGCGGGCAGCACATACCGCGCCAATGAGCATAAGAGAGCACAAAATTGTTTTCATAATTGGGTTTTCAGCTTAATTGATATGTTCTAACGTTGGGCACAACGTTTAATTAAAGTACTTCTGGTATTCAGCCGGTATCCTGTCAATCTTTTTTATCATAATATCCTTATAATACACTTCGGCGGCCTCGCTTTGTATTTGTATTTTACCTTTTACAAGGGGTTTTGCTTCGCCGTTAAGCATGTACCGACTGTTTTGCAGGGCCATTACCACCTGCCCGTTTACAATACGAATGCTTTTATCGCCATAAGTAATCAGTTCAAGCGTATTCCAGCCGTTTTTGTTTTCGGCATCAACACCAGCGTGACAAAAGCCGCCGTTGCCTGTGCCACCGCCAAATGCCGTTAATGGGCCATGTGCATCAAAATAATAATCTTTTCCATCCTTTCTGGCCTTAACATCAGCCCTTGAACTGGCCTGCGACCAAAAATCGCCCATGCCTTTTTCGGTTACCTGGAACTCCTGGCTCAGCATCCAGCTGCGCCAATATTCCACTCCGCATGGCCCTTGCGAATGGTATAACACGCCGGAATCTTTATCCTCGGTTAAACGCGGCGCCCATTTTTTATCGCCCCATTTTACTTTCAGTTTCAGGTGGTAATTATCGAACTCCTGTTTGGTAAAAAGACAGCCGTATATATCGCCATAAATTTTTAATACCGGCTGGCCGTCTTCCATAATAACCGAAAATACGTTGTCCTGGTTTATGTTATAGCCAATTGGTTTTACATCGGTGCCATCTGCATTTTTGGGCGCATCGCCTTTATACCCATTAGGGAAACGGAAGCTTTGATATATCTCCCATTTGGAAAGTTTTTTATCAAGCAAGGGTGTCCATTCATCTTTTTGTTTAAAAGATGTGGAGCACAAAATTATGGTTAAAAAGCAAAACGAAAGGAGCAGGGTTTTCATAGATGCTAATGTCATGAAATTAATTGGTTTTTTAGAATTGGTATTCGTGTGCGATACCATTCAGCGCAGGCCTGCGACCTGCGCTGATGAATACCGCCCCCCTGGGGCTGGGTGTTTTGCATTCCTTGCCAGTATTCGTAAATAAAAACCAGAAAATTTAAGGCTCCAACGGAGCGCAATTCATCAGCACAGGTCGCAGGCCTATGCAATAGCGAAGGTTTTATTCCCCTTTCTTCAAATTCACCATTTCCGTAAAACTCTTAGCGGCATTGGTAAAATCTGATGGTACCAAAACTATCGTAGTAGTATTGTTATCGATGCCTATTTCTGAAAGCATTTGCATGCGGCGCAGTTCGAGCGCTATCGGGCTGCCTTCCATTTGTTTGGCGCCCTGGGTTAGTTTAATAGATGCTTCCAGTTCGGCTTCGGCTTTTATAATGCGGGCACGTTTTTCGCGGATAGCTTCGGCCTCGCGGGCCATTGCGCGTTGCATCGACTCTGGGATTTCCACATCCTTCATCTCCACCATTTCAATTTTAATGCCCCAGTTTTCGGTAGCAGCATCTACAATTTTTTGCAGGGTGCGGTTAATCTCTTCACGCTCGCGCAAAACTTCGTCCAAATGGTGTTGCCCAATAATGTTTCGCAGCGCGGTTACCGAAAACTGGTAAACTGCACGCTGGTAGCTCGCTACTTTAATAATCGCATCTTCTGGGTTGGTTACCTTAAACCATAGCACCGCGTTAACTTTTATGGTAACACTGTCCTTAGTGATGGTTTCCTGCTGCTCCAGGTCGACGGTGTTGGTGCGGATATCGACAGTTACCTGCCTGTCGACAAACGGGATGATAAGGTAAATGCCCGGCCCCTTGGTTTTATGATAGCGGCCCAAACGAAAAACAACGGCGCGCTGATACTCCTGCGCAATGCGGACGCCCATTATTATTAAGATAAGGACGATAAAAGCTGGAATTAATAAATACATGATTTTGATTTTGTTTAAATCGCCTGCCTTGTTAAATCCGGGAGAATATTGACATCGGGGAAAGTATCACCGGTATGCGATTGTTGAGTAAATGTATATACATTCCGGGTGATAGTGAAATGTTTTGAAGGAATATTTTTTGGGCAATTTATTCATCTATCGGTTCAAGCGCTTTGTATTTTAGTTCGAACCAGTCCCGGTATTTTATGAAGGCGGCCCTGGCCGTATCCTCGGGAATTTTTTCAAAGAAATAGGCGGGCGCATACGATTGTATGATAGCCAGCTTGTCGCCGACGAGGATTTCAAATTTGTAATTTACGGCATCGCTTAATGAAAAATGTTGCACCTTTCCATTAACCTGCCTCGTAGTAATATTTAATGAAGCATTGTTTAACGTGTAAAATCCTTCGCTATTTAGGTATTTCGCAATAAAAGTAGCTGAGTCGGGGTCAACTTCTTTAAACTTTACTCTCGGATACGTCCATTTCCCGCTTTTAAGGTGTTGAGATGACAAATACCCTTTAAACCAAGTACCTTTTTTTAACGCCAGTAAATTATAAAACTTTCTGTTCCCCCACCAAAAGCTTTCCTGCGTATAGGCAATCATAAAATCGCATTCACCAACAAAGTTTTTGTAAATAATAGATTCGTTCTTTTCGGCCAGGCTAATATTTTCGCTCAACACTGGTATTTGTGCTTTAGAGACGAAAGCGAGAAGAATTATAACGCCCAGTACAAATATTTTTTTCAAAACTATCAATAATAAAAATTTCCGAAATGGAACACCCGACTTCCGAAGCTTCTACTTAACCCTTCTATAAATATCTCTCAAATTCCTGCCCATCTCTTTATAATCCAATCCATAGCCAACCACAAATTCATTTTCAATTTCAAAGCCCACGTATTTCAGCTCGGCAATAGGTTTTAACAGGGCGGCCGGTTTTAACAGCAGCGAGCAAAGTTTTATAGAGGCGGGCTGTTTCGCACGCAGTTTATCCAATAAATAACTGGCTGTGTTTCCGGTATCTACAATGTCTTCAATAATCACCACGTCACGACCCTTAATATCAACACTAAAATCAATATCGTCGCGTATTTTAAGCGTGCTTTTTGTGCCACCATAGTACGATGCCAGCTTGGTAAAAGTAATTTCGCAGGGGATATCAATTTGCTTGATGATATCGGCAATAAATAAAAAGCTACCGTTTAAAACGCCCACAAACACCGGGATAGTATGCTGATAGTCGGCGTTCAGCTGCTTTCCAATTACTTTAATGCGCTCTTCAATGGCGGCAGATTTTATAAGGGGCTCAAATTTAATGTCGGCTATTTGCAGTTCCATAGGGCCAAGGTAAATAATTGTGTTGATAGTGCCTTAAAAAATATTAGGGTACGCCCAAACTACAAATTATTTGATATAATAGTCAAATTTTATTGTCCGGTCAACTGCGGCAGCGTCGCTGGCCCGCAAACAGTTGCCCGCCCAGGGTGGCATCGTTTACTATAAATAACGCGGACAGATTATTAAACGCCTACATCTGCAAGCTGTGACTCACAGGTGTCCCGGTGTTTATTTTTTACCTGTTATATTTGTATAACAGATGGAAACCACGCCCGTTCAAATAATCCGTAAAATAATCCATATTGATATGGACGCCTTTTACGCATCGGTTGAGCAACGCGACAATCCCGAATATCGCGGTAAACCTTTGGTAGTGGGCGGACTACCGCAGGGACGCGGCGGTGTGGTTGCCACGGCCAGCTACGAGGCCCGTAAATTTGGCATTCGCTCGGCAATGTCATCAAAGCAGGCATTGCAGCTTTGTCCTCATGCGCTGTTTGTGCGGCCCAGGTTTGATGATTATAAGGAGGTTTCGCGAAAAATACGGGAGATATTTAGCCGGTATACTGATTTAATTGAGCCGCTGTCGCTTGACGAAGCCTATCTTGATGTAACCAGCGATAAGCTGAATATCGGTTCGGCCATTGAAATCGCGCAGCAAATAAAACAGGCCATAAAAGACGAATTACAGCTAACCGCGTCTGCCGGGGTATCTATCAATAAATTTGTGGCTAAAATTGCTTCGGACATTAATAAGCCGGACGGGTTGAAGTTTATCGGCCCGTCGGCAATTGAGGCCTTTATGGAAAAACTGCCGGTCGAGAAGTTTTTTGGCGTAGGCAAGGTAACCGCCCAAAAGATGAAAAACATGGGCCTGCATACCGGCGAAGATTTAAAAAAGCTGGCTGAAGATGAGTTAACCAAACACTTTGGCAAAGTGGGACGCTTTTATTTTAACATTGTACGCGGAATAGATAACCGCGAGGTGCAACCTCACCGCGAAACAAAATCGCTGGCTGCTGAAGACACCTTTGCCTACGACCTGACCACCATAGAAGAAATGGAAGGCGAACTGGATAAAATCGCCGTTACGGTTTGCAACCGGCTGCAACATTATCAGCTAAAGGGCCGCACTGTTACCCTTAAAATAAAATACAGCGATTTTAAGCAGATAACCCGCAACCAATCCTTCGCCGCAGGTATAAATGATTTGGAAACGATAAGGGCTACTGCCAAACGCCTGCTTGCAGCAACTGAGCCGGAAGATAAACGCATCCGGTTGCTGGGTATATCACTATCAAACTTTGGCGAGGTTCTGGTTAGAGCAAAAGAAGAAAAGCAAACGGACCAGTTGAGTTTGTTTCCGTTTTAGCCCCGCTGCTACCCCGCCGGGGCGTGTATTGAATGCACGCAATATTACTATTTATGCATATGGCCCCAAAAATAGCCGGCAATTAAAGCTATAACTATTAGCGCCCAAAGGATATACTGCCGGGTTTGCCGGGCATTAACAGCTTTTTTAAGTTCGCTTATTTCGGCCTGGTTAGCCAGTTTTTCGTTTTGCAGCCGCATGTTTTGCTGCTGTAGTTTGGCCAGCGTGCCACCAACTTCAACCGGCTTTTGCTGCTCCAGCTGGTAGCGCCTTGAAAAGCCGCCATCTTTCAAAAATTTTTCGCCTTTGGGTTTTAGTATCAGTTTCTCGGGCAGTTCGTAGTCGCCATGCTTGCCGGCTTCGGCTACCAGGTCCTCTCGGGCCAGTGCCTGCACCATGGCAAAGGCCGAAGCCTCGTCATTGTCGAAAAGCTCCAGCAGTTGCCCGCGCGTCAGGCTGTCGGGTATGCCAAAAGCTTCCAGCACCGCGTCGAGCATTTCGCACTCATATTCATTCAGATCCGTCATCGCTGCAAATTTCGCCATAATTACAGAACAAGGCAAGCGGGAAAATGTTATATCATAAAACGCAGGCTAAAAAATATATGTTATGTTAACAGATAAATTATTTGCACTTTCCTTTGCCGATGAGCTGGAAACCGAGGCCCCCTCAACCCGCAAATGCCTGGAACGCTTCCGGATGGAGCTAACCGACTACAAGCCGCATGAACGCTCCATGGCCATGGGTTACCTGGCGCTGCTGGTCGCCGAAATACCGATGTGGATAAACGTGATAATAAAAGATGGTGAAATTGATTTTGCTACCTTCAGCCACTATCAGCCAAAGTCGACAGAAGACCTGGTGGCCCATTTTGAAAAGAACCTGGCTGATGCCACAGCCACCCTGCAACAAGTGGCCGACGGAGATTTGGCTAAACCCTTTTACTTTAAACGTGATGGCCAGCTGCTGATGGAAACCACCATTCGTGAGAGTCTGCAGTCGACTATCAATCACCTCGTGCACCACCGCGGGCAGCTAACGGTTTACATGCGCATGAATAATATTGATGTGCCGGCTATATATGGCCCCTCGGCAGATGACAGAAGTTTTGGGCAGTTGCAGAAATAGGATAATTAGTCGTGGTTGCGAACGAAGCAATATCTACGTTTGCCAATTAATGGAGCAAAAACTTTGTTGCAACCTTGCAGCCGGTATATTGGTTCCCATAACATTACGGTTCTTGAATGTCCTTAGCAGAGGTTGCTTCGTTCCTTATAATGACGTCTATGTAAGCGACTCATAATCAAGCTGCTTTTTGAATCGTTAGGCCCAGTTTTGTTGCTTGTTTTTTATTGCTTTGGCCTTTCCTTTTGTCGCTGCCAGTTTCCGGTATTGCTGCCCC
>JBDUDE010000993.1:0-3098 GCA_040003105.1 Mucilaginibacter sp.
AATTGTGCGCATTGCCATTATCGGCATTATGCTCGGGTTGGGGGTGATGATACTTACGCTGGCTATTTTGCGCGGCTTTAAGCAGGAAATAAGGGAGAAGATCCGCGGCTTCGCTGGTGATATCCAGGTGGTGAAATTCGATTTAAATAACTCCTACGAAAATTCGCCATTTGCAGCCGATGGTAAATTTGTAAAAGAAGCAAAAACGCTTAATAACATCAGCTCCATTGCGCCATTTGCCATTAAGCCCGGCATTATAAAAACCCAAAGCGAAATTGAAGGTGTGGTGCTTAAGGGTGTTGATAACACCTACAACTGGGCATTTTTTAGCAAAAACCTGGTAAGCGGTAAGGTAATTGATTTCACCGACACCGTTCAATCCAAACAACAACTCCTGATTTCGCAGGTGACCGCCAATAGGCTGCAACTTAAAATTGGCGATAAAATACAAATGTTTTTTGTGCAGGAACCTTTGCGCCGCCGCCCTTTTACCATCAGGGGTATTTTTAGCACAGGCATCGAGGAGGTAGACAAAACCTACGTGGTTGGTGACCTGGCGCTAATTAACCGTCTTAATAGCTGGAAGGCCGATGAAATTGGCGGCTACGAAATACAGGTTAATAATTTCGACGACATCAACAGTTCAGCAAACAACATTGATAACATACTGCCCACACACCTCAAAACAATCACCGTGACTGAAAACTACGCGGTTATTTTCGGCTGGCTCGATTTGCTCGACGGCAATACAGCAGTGGTTTTAACGCTGATGATTTTAGTTGCCGTAATAAACATGATATCGGCCCTGCTGATTATGATTGTGGAGCGCACCCAGATGATTGGCATGCTTAAAGCTATGGGCGCTAACAACTGGGCCATCCAAAAAGTGTTCCTTTACAATGCGCTTTACCTTATCGGCCTGGGCATGCTGTACGGCAATTTGTTTGGCTTTGGCATCGGTATTTTTCAATCCTACACCCACTTCTTCAAGCTCGACCAGGCATCCTATTACATGAGTTTTGTACCTATCCAGTTCAACTGGGTCGAAATATTGTTGTTAAACGCCGGTACCCTGGTAGTGTGCCTGCTGGTTATGTTAGTGCCATCAATGCTGGTAACCCGCATAGAGCCGGTTAAAGCGATACAATTTAAGTAGTTCGTTAGGAGGCGAAAGGTAAAGGGTTTGAAATTTGCTATGGAGATTTGTCAACTTTTTAAAAGTTGACAAATCTAAATCCCGTTAATATCAACCTTGCTTTTTAATACCTCGTAACCTGCCTGTAACCCGGCGATAAAACCGCCTTTGCTTACAAACTGCCCCTGTAAATTGGCGCCATAACCAAAACCGTTCTTGTTGCCGTACGTGTTGTTTGTATAGTTTGATATTTTAGGCGGGCCCTGGTGAATATACGATTCAGCCGTTGTCGACTTCCCCGCATAGTGGAACAACCCGGAATTTGCCTGCACGGAAAATTCTATTTTTTGCGCATGCAGGCTTGTCGAAATAAAAAATAGTGATAAGGTTAAGGCGAGTATTTTCATTTATGTGATGATAAAAAGTTAAACTTAAGGTTTAAACCGCCGGCGCCGAAGCGCAGGTCCTGCGAACCCATGCCGGCAAGCGGGTATTTTAGAAAAGGCTCGATAATCAACCGGTTTTTGCCAAAAGGATAGCCTACCCCAAATGCCACGTTTAACGTTTTTGCAAAATAAAAGCTGTTAAAATTGTTGCCCGTGGTTTGGTCCCTTGTGGCCTGTAACGATGACGACAGGAACGATGGATAGTTGTACTTATACGTATACGATTCATTAATAAAAGTACCCGAGCTTAATCCCAGCGAAAAATAAGCATCAGTTTTATCAGGGTTGAACTCATATTTTAAATTAATGGGCACATCAAGCCCTATAAGGCTGGCATTATAGTTTTTAACCGTTGGTGTTGAGGCTGCAGTAATATTTGCAGCCTGTATCCCATACGAAGAGGGGGTGGCCAGGTTGCTTTTTGCAGACGCGAGTTGCGTTGGGAAACCGCCGTAACTCATGGAGTTTTGGGCGATGGAAATACCTGTTACTACCTTCAGTTTTTTATTTATTTTGATATCGGATGTAACCCCTGCGCCCAAATTAACCTGGTTGTCGCTTCCTTTTGAATAGTTAAAGTAGGTGCCTGCATAAACCCCGAATTTTACCTTTTTATCAGTTAAATCAGCGTCCTTTTTAACAGGTTGCTGGCCTTTGTCGTTGGCAAACATATCCATAATAGTTTTTTCAGGTTTTTTTTGCTGCGCGATAACTGCAACAGGCGTTTTTGCTGTGTAAGGATTGTTTACCGGCACGTCGGCAGTTGGCGGAGTGTTCGCTACCGGATTTTTCGGCAACGCTGCAACCGCAGGGGTGTTGTTTGGCACCGCAGCATTACTGGGTATTTGTTGCAAGTTGGCTGGTTTTGCAGCAGGCTGGCTAACAGTGTTTTGGTTAACCGTGGTGCCCGGCACAGCAGCAGGTTTAACCAATGCAGCCTGGTAGTTGTTATTGGGGGCAGTATGGTTATGCCTGTTTACAGCTACGTTATTGTACTTGCTTGCTGCCTTGTTTTGTACAACGGGTGCAACGGTGCTTACCGTGTCTTTGTCAATTTTTTTAACCGCTAAATTTTTGTGTTTTGGCAAAGGGGTTACCTTTTTTACAATTTCATCTTTGGGTTGGATGTGTTTTGTGTTCATCCATAACCCGATGCCTAAAAATGCCAGTAAAACAGCTGCTGCGCCCCACCATAGCCAAATAATGCCGCGCCGCTTTTTCTGCACCGGGAATTTCTCACGCAGCAGCAGCCAGCCCTCATCGGCAGTAGTGTCCTCGTAGTTGTCGAACACTTCCCGTATGCGGTTCTTTAAGTCGTTATCCAACTGTTCGTCCATGGTTATGTGTTTCTGCTCGTAATAAATTCCTTAATTTTTCTTTAGCCCTGCTCAGGTAAACCCTCGATGAGCTTTCGGGCATAGCCAATATTTTTGATATCTCGTCGTGACTATACCCATCTACTTCGTATAAATTGAAAATGGTGAGTTGAATGGGCGGTAATTGCTGCATCAGCTTTA
>JBDUDE010000709.1:0-3093 GCA_040003105.1 Mucilaginibacter sp.
CCAACCGAAGTGAAACGACCTATGTTTAAACCGACCTTTAAAAAGCCAACAAATGAGCAGTGATTTGACAAGTGAAAGCGGAGGTGTGGTTATCACCAAAATGAACGACCTGCTTAACTGGGCGCGATTATCATCTTTATGGCCCTTAAGTTTTGGCATAGCCTGTTGCGCGATAGAATTCATGGGCGCTTTTGCGTCAACTTACGATTTGGACCGTTATGGCGTTTTCCCGCGGCCATCCGCCCGGCAGGCAGATGTTATCATCATAGCCGGTACAGTTACCTTTAAAATGGCTGAGCGCATCAAACGGCTGTACGAACAAATGCCGGAGCCAAAATATGTAATCTCTATGGGCTCGTGCTCCAACTGCGGCGGGCCTTACTGGCAGCATGGGTATCATGTAGTAAAGGGTGTCGACAGGGTGATACCTGTGGATGTTTATGTACAAGGTTGTCCGCCACGGCCTGAAGCTTTGATTGGGGCTATTTTAGAGTTGCAGAAGAAGATTGAAGGAGAAAAGTTGGTGGGTTGAACTAACTTGATAAAAACTGAAAGTCCGGAAGTTTCAAACGCATAATTGCTTAACCCACTCGCTCCACTGACTGTGTCTTCGCAGCCACCTTCTGCTAAGCGTAACCACTATATTTCCCGGAATTGCCTGTGGGGCGCAGATGGTGGCGATAAAAGTTGGAAGTTAGATTTATAGTCGTAAATTTCCGTACTAAATTATATCTCGCATGGAAGACCAATACCCTTCGCTTCTCACAAGAATGCAATCCACGTTTATTGATACGATTTTTATAATCATTTTAATGGTTGTTATATCTCCGGTACTTGATCATATAACTAATGCGCCGGATTGGCTCCGGGTGTTTTTATTCGTATTCATATTTCTATTATATGAGCCGGTTTGCCAGGTGTATGGCTGTACAATAGGTAATTATATTATGCGTATACGTGTTAAGAAGTTTACTAATATGCAAACCAGGATTAATCTGCCATATGCCCTGCTGCGTTATGTTGTTAAAATGTGCCTGGGATGGATATCATTCGTTACTATCCACTCAACCCCACAAAGGAGAGCGCTGCATGATATGGCGGCGGGGAGTGTAATGATATGTCTTCCATAAATTAATATCTGCTAACTATGAAAAAGTTGAAGATTTTTCTGACCATCGCGATCTGTATTATCTTGTTTAAAAATACCAGTTTTGCCCAATCCAACCCAAAAACATCCATCTTCCCTCCTGGTACAACGCTGTATGGTGATATCCCCTACGCCAACGATACGCTTAAAAAACACCAGCTTGATATTTACTTGCCGCCGGTAAAAAAGGCCACTTACCCGCTGATAGTTTGGATACATGGCGGCGCGTGGATGCTGAACGATAAATATGCCGATATGGGCTATATGACACAAACGCTGAAAGCTTTTGCCGACAGCGGATACGCCGTGGCATCTATTGATTATCGTTACAGCACTACAGCTGTTTTTCCGGCGCAGGTACAGGATTGCAACCAGGCGCTGGAATTTTTGTATGACAATGCGGGGAAATACAGTTTGGATAAAGACAGGATTGCCCTCATTGGCTTTTCAGCAGGCGGGCATTTGGCTAATATGATGGCGTTATCAGCCAATAATAATGTAAAGGCTTTTTATGCCGATGATAAAAAGCCTAAATTCAAAATAAAGCTTTGCCTTGATTTTTATGGGCCTTCAGATTTTTCTGAGCTGAATGGGAATGAGAGTGCTGACCCAAAATCTCCGGTTTCACTTTTGCTTGGCGCAACTGTGACGGCCCGGCCGGATTTAGCTAATATTGCCAGTCCGATAACTTATATCGACAAAAACGACCCGCCATTTCTAATTGTACAGGGAGAAAAAGATCAGTCTGTAAACCCCGAACAATCGAAGTTGCTCAGTTCGCGGTTAACAGCCGCCGGTGTAAAAAATGAATTGATTATTGTGCCCGGTGCGCCGCATTACGGCGTAATGTTTGATGCGGATTATATTCGCAAAAGTATGTTTGTGCTTTTGGACAAGTATATGAGGTAACCTATCCCCAAAAAACACCGACTATAACGACAGGTAAAAAGCGCATTGACAAAAAAAGCCCGGACTGTTTCCAGTACCGGGCTCATTGTTGTATGCAATAATTATTTCGTCATCAGCACACCGTTTACCCCATGGATGACCCCATTGGTGGCAGGCGTGTCAAATGATGTTATTTCGGCGGTATTGCCATGTGCATCTTTTATCTGCACCTTTTTATTTACAACGGCTATGGTAAGCGTTTGTCCGTCAACTGTTTTTAAAGTTGCAGTACGGGTTGCATTTGTCAACGCTTTGATAATGCCTTTTTTGTCGTAAGTGCCTGCAACTACGTGGGCATTTACCAGGGTTGCGAGTTTAACAGGATCTTTCATTAAACTGTCGAGTGTTGTTTTTGGTATTGCACTAAAAGCAGCGTTATCAGGTGCGAACACAGTAAACGGCCCGGCGCCTTTCAAGTTTGTTTCCACGTTCGCAGCTTTGACGGCGGCTGTTAACGAGGACAGGTCTGCAACGTTTTCTACAGTAGCGGCAACATCCTTCACCGAATCGGCCTTTGCAGCAGCAGCTGGTGGCGCGGCAGGGGTAGTTGAAGTTGGTTGCGTTGGCGCGGGTGTTTGTGTCGGCTGTGTTGGTGGTGCCGGCTGCGTTGACGGTAATTTCGTCGGCTGCGTTTGCGCAAATACATTATTTGTTAAAAAGCCGATTGACAGAGTGGCGGCTAAAATTAAAACTGATTTTTTCATGTTAGAATATAATTTATTTATTAGTTGTGGGTAGCATTATAAAAACCTCTGTAATGCCTGCACGCAATTTTGAATTCAATGTTATAACCAATAATTACATAATATAGTTTTAACGAAATAAAAATAGACTTGCAAACATTTAGTAAACAACAAGTTAAATCATTAAATTATCGCCTGTTGCAACTGGAAACAAAGTTCTAAAAATACAATCTGCCCGCATTTTTCCAAATTTGTTTACCTTTAATAACATAAATTTTACGAATGGCGGGACTTTAGATGCCCTTGCCGCTGTAG
>JBDUDE010000801.1:0-3090 GCA_040003105.1 Mucilaginibacter sp.
AGTTTTCCAAGCGGTCATGTGCTGTTTTATGTTGTATTTTTCGGCTTCCTTGTCCTGCTGATGTATCAGCTTAAAGACCTGCACAAAATTTTACGCATCAGCATTGCAGTGTTCTCCATACTACTGATCTTCTCGGTTCCGTTATCACGAATTTATCTTGGCGCCCATTGGTTCACCGATGTACTGGGCGGGTTTTTGCTGGGGCTTTTAAGCCTTATCGCCCTCTCATATGCTTATTTGAATGCCTGGAAAATAAAAAACGTGAGTTAAGCGTAATTTCAACCGCCGTCCGGAGTCTCCGAATATGGGTGGATCCAGGTGATAATCGGATAAAATATCACGGCTAAAAAACCGCCTATTTACTCAACAACCCATCAATCAACGCGGTTGTTTTTGATTCAAAATCGTCAGTATACCCTAATGTTACGTTGGCTATTTTTCCTTCCCTATCGATGCAATAAAAAAGAGGTGCGGCCGCAAAATGGTATGATTTGGCCACATCAGCCCCATCGCCACATACCGTATTTTTTATATCGTATTTTTGCTTGAACGACGTTACCGCCTTCCTGCTATCCCTGTGGCTGATACTCACCAATACAAAATTCCGGTTTTTATATTTTTCATAGGTCCTATCCAGCGATTGAAGCGACTCCATACAATTGCCACAACCGATAAAAAAGAAATCTATTAATACAACCTTGCCTCTAAGTTGTGCAAGCGATAAAGTTTTGCCTTCGGTGGTGTATAGTGTCCAGTCCGGCGCTACGGTCCCTGGTGCCAATAATGGTAATGTGGCCTCATCCTTTGGCGGGTGAAACCCTTTAGGAATAGTTATGGCAGCTATATCGATATTTTCCTGGTTAAGTTTATAATCGGAATACTGCGAGGCTATAAAGTAGTTGAAGACATTGCCGGATAACGGCACTTTTCCCCTGATGATAATTTGGTTTGGCAAACCAATTGATTTATCAATAAACACGTCCACATCAGTATGAAAATGCTCCTTGTTAATTACAGTATCGTAAACATGAAAAATTGAGTGAGCGCAAACAGCGCCGTTTATAGCTGTATCGCCGGCCATTTCCGATGGTCTTTTTTCAGGTCGTCCTTTTAACCATTTTAAAAGCCCGGGCAAGGTTGAAGTCGAGGATTGCATTGTATATTTCTTAATGTCGCCAAATTGGTAAGTGCTGTCATCCGGAGCTATGTGTATTAGGCTTTGCCCGTTATACAGGTCTGTCACATGGTAATCTGGTTGCTGCACCTCACAATTGAAAAAGTAACCAAAGCTGCCATCGTCAGGCGCTTTTTGAAATATATCCTTGTGTAGTTTTATGGTAGTGTCGGCGGTATGGTCAAGGTCTTTTTCAACAGCCCGGTAGCTAAAGTTTTTATAGCTTTCCAGTTTATTAATTGTATTTTGAATCAATGACACCTGCGCACCGGCTTTAATGCCGGGTAAAACAAGCGAAATGCAGGCCAGTAGCCGTATAAACCCATTGTTAAGATAGCTCATAATTATTTTGATAAGGGCGCTGCTTTAATCTAAAAGCTTACCGGTTGTTTTCCTCGTAGCAAACCCATTTGATAAAAATGGGTATTTATCCCAAGCATCACAACTGAGCTTTTAAACTTTAACACTTTTTAACTGCGTGCGGCGCGCCTGGCCGTCAGGATTTCTGTTTCAGCAGTGTCTTTCAGAGATCTTAAGTTAACCGTGCAGGAGTTTCCGGGCGCGTTTTTTTGTTAGTTACCTGTGGTGCGGATGTTAGCCTGTATTGTCGCTTTTCGTAATTTATGTTACATTTAAATATCCTTTATTACGAACCAATGCCACTGTTGAAAGCTTTAAAACACATTGCGCTGATACCCTTATTTACAGGTGTATTTTATTGCTCCGCGCAAAGCGTAAGGTTTCAATTTTATCGTACAAAAGCCTGTACAATTATTGAAAAATTAGATACTGCATATTCACTATATAAAATCCCCGGCAGTATCGATACCGATTATTTCCCAAAAAAAGGAACATGTTACTTACCGGGGCCAGGCAGGTATAAAATTTCGATTATAGGACCCTTGCTGGATACCGTTTTTAATATCCGTGATACCGGCTTGTTTATTTTCAAGTACACAGAACCGGATCATGGACTTTATTATACCGGCGCTGTGGACACTCCGCCGCTTTATTCACGTTGCGACAACTTGTTGGATGGTTACCAGGAATACCACTACCCAAATGGCAATTTGGAAATGCGGGGCATATTCAGACATGGTGATCCCAGGGACAGCATTGTAATTTTTTACAGGAACGGGCAAGAAAAAAAAAGGACCACACGCTATCCTAAAATCATTATTACCAAAACCTTTGATAGCCTTGGCCATATACTAAGTGTGTTTCAAACTCAGAACATTTCGTTTATGACCTACCGGGAATATACCAATATAGAGTTTTACCCGAATGGCGAGGTTAGAAAAAAGGAATCCTCGGTAGGTCATGTAAGGCGGCTGGAAGAATATTATGCAAATGGGAAACCTAAAACCAGGCATACTAAAAAATACCGTATCGAGTATTATGAAAACGGATCACAAAAAATCACTTACACATGGGCTTATAAGCGTGGCCAGATAACGCACTCAAGGGATTTCACCATATGTAAAACCGAATTTGATAGTACAGGCAGGATAACTCGAAAAATCGTATACCATCAATCGTGGAGTAATCCTGTTGATCAACCAAATTTAGCGACAACGCGGTCAAGCTGGATTATCAGTTACGATAAGTTTGAGCGTGCAAATAAGGTACTATCCGTACATGACATGGATACTGAAGAATTTATGCAAAAGTACCCGTCAGAGTTAGATGATGATGAGCCAGGAGAATACGAATAAATTTCTCCAATCATTACCAGACATTTCTTATCCACTTCCCTTGCAAATCCGGCAGTTTTAATTATCATTGTGTCAGCCAAACGCATTAGCGTAAACAACCCTTTTATCCAATTTAAACTAAGTAACCTGAATGAGCACGACTACTACGTACCTGCCACCCAAAAAACATTACGAAATTCTGGATGGGCTGCGCGGCGTAGC
>JBDUDE010000214.1:0-10362 GCA_040003105.1 Mucilaginibacter sp.
ATTTGTGTTTCCGCGCATAAATCCCTATTTTCACGCATCACATCATCTTTAAAAAATGAAAAAAATCTTTACCCTAACTTTTATAGCTATTACAGCGACTGCTTCGGCACAGCAAAAAACAATCAGCGGTTTTAGCCCTTCATCCGCGGCGAAGCAGCTGCAAACTGAGCAGGCTTTTGATGCCTCGTTAAGCGCCCCCCGCATTGGCGAAACCATTAAGGAGCTGGCTGCATATCCGCACAATGTAGGCTCACCCGGTGGCAAGGCCGTGGCCGAAAAGATTTTGCAGAAATATAAAAGCTACGGGTTGGATGCACATATTGAAACGTATACCGTGCTTTTCCCCACCCCAAAAACAAGGGTGCTGGAGTTGACGGGCCCAACAAAATATACGGCTTTATTAAAAGAGCCTGCTTTGGCCGAAGACGCAACATCCAACCAGGCTAACCAATTACCAACCTATAATGCCTGGAGTGGTGATGGCGATGTAACTGCACCGCTGATTTTTGTAAATTACGGCTTACCTGAAGATTACGAAACGTTGGCAAAGCTTGGCGTGGATGTAAAAGGTAAAATTGTAATAGCCAAATACGGCCGCTCCTGGCGCGGTATAAAGCCAAAAGTTGCCTATGAGCACGGTGCTGTTGGCTGTATCATTTACTCTGATCCCAAAGATGATGGCTATACTGCCGGCGATGTATACCCCAAAGGCGCTTATAAAAATGAATACGGCGTTCAACGCGGTTCGGTGATGGATATGGTGATATACCCCGGCGACCCGCTTACACCCGGCGTGGGCGCCACCAAAGATGCCAAACGATTAGACAGGAAAGATGCCCCGACTATATTAAAAATACCTGTGTTGCCCATAAGCTACCACGATGCCCAGCCATTGCTGACCGCGCTTGATGGCCGCGTTGCACCCGCCAGTTGGCAGGGCAGCCTGCCTATAACTTACCATATCGGTGCGGGTAAGGCAACAGTGCATTTAAAAATGGAATTTAACTGGGATATGGTGCCCGCTTATGATGTTATCGCCAAAATTAAAGGCAGCAAATGGCCCGATGAATGGGTTATGCGCGGCAATCACCATGATGCCTGGGTAAACGGTGCGGGTGACCCTATCAGCGGGCAATCGGCTATGCTGGATGAGGCTAAGGCACTTGGCGATTTGCTAAAAAGCGGTTGGAAACCAAAACGCACCATTATTTACTGTTCTTGGGATGGCGAGGAGCCGGGATTGCTTGGCTCGACAGAGTTTGCAGAAGGGCATGATAAAGAACTGCAGGAAAAAACGGTGGTTTATATTAACTCAGATGGAAACGGTCGTGGCTTTTTAGGACAAGGCGGCTCGCAGGCACTGGAGCCTTTTATGGACGAGATAACCCGAAACGTAACCGACCCGCAAACCAATGTAAGCGTGTTCGACCGCAAAAAAGCGAAGCAATTGATCGACGCATCGTCGGCGAAAGACAAAAAAGAGATACTGGACCGAAAAGGTGGCAAGCTGGAACCGCTGGGCTCAGGCTCGGATTTTTCATCGTTTTTACAGCACCTGGGTATCCCAACCCTTGATATTGCCTTTGGCGGCGAAGATGGCGGCGGCGAGTACCACTCCATTTACGATTCGTTTGACGATTACCGCAGGTTTAAAGATTCATCGTTTAAATATGGTGTGGCCCTTGCCCAAACTGCCGGTCATGCCGTACTGCGTATGGCTGATGCAGAGCTGCTGCCATTTGATTTCCGCCACCTGCAAACCACCATCGATAAATATGTTACCGAATTAAATGAGCTGACCGACAAAACCCGCGAAAACACCGACATAGAAAACCAACTGATAAAGGCCAACGACTTTGCCTTAGCTGCCGACCCAACCAAACACGAGCAGATGCCGGTTGCAAAAGATACGGTACCAAAGCTTGATTTTACTGCTTTGAAAAGTGCCGTTGATACCCTTAAAAAGGTGGCAGACAAGCTTGCTGCAAACTGGGCAACTGCATCGCAGACAAACGGCAACAACGATAAAATGAACAAAATGCTTTACCGTGCTGAACAGCAATTGCTATCCGAAGGTTTGCCGCGCCGCCCGTGGTACAGGCATACCATTTACGCCCCCGGGTTTTATACCGGCTATGGCGTAAAAACCCTGCCAGGCATCCGCGAAGCAATTGAGCAGCGCAACTGGAAAGAAGCGCAGGAGCAAGTTGCGGTTGTAGCGAAGAGTATAAATAATTTGGTGACATATTTAAGCAGTGGAAATTAAAATTGGGGATTTGAATATGTCTGTTGATGAAGAAGGAATGGACAACGCCACATCTCAGAAAGATTGGTGGGCCAATCTTTCTGAGGACCAAAAACAACACTTCAACGAAGGGCTTGATGACGCCGAAAATGACAAAATCCTTTCGGCTGCTGAGTTTTGGAATGTATTAAAAATGAATGAGATATAGATTTGACAACTTTTTAAAAGTTGTCAAATCTTCTTTCCGTTACTATTTTCCGCCAATCTCATCCTTATAAACTACCCCGCCCTTCATTACAAACTGTACACGTTCAAGCGCGGTAACATATCAACTGGTTTAACAGCACTTTGCCTTGCTGTACATCAATAAACCGGCCGGCCTTAATACCTTTAATGGTGTCTGTTTGCGCCGAACTTTATAAAGCAAAAAAAAGCATCATAGCGGGAATGATGCTTTTGCAGTAATATTTACTCATGTGCCGTTGGGTTAAGTGTAACCCAACAATACAAAAATTTATGAATTAAAAACGGTCAACGCCTTTTCAATTCTATTAATCGTTTCAGCCTTGCCCAGCAGTACCGCAATATCAAACACATGCGGGCCGAATTTGCCGCCTACCAGCATTATGCGGAACGGCAGCATCAGTTCACCTGCTTTAATGCCTTTTTCTTCGGCCAGGGCTTTAAAGGAAGCTTCAAATTCAACCGGCTCAAATATTTCGGTGGTGTCTATTAAATTGATAACTGCATTAAAGAAATCCGTTTTGGCATCCGCCCATTTTGGCTTAACTGCATTTACATCATATTCCTTCGGCTGCTCAAAAAAGTATGACGACTGGTGGTAAAAATCAGGCAACAGCACACAGCGGTCTTTAACTTTATCAATAACCTGCAGCAAATAAGCTTCATCGTTAATAACAACACCTTTATCTTCCAGCACCTTCCTGACTTCAGACTTCAGACTCCCGACTTCAGACTTCTTTATCCACTCCGCATTAAACCACTTGGCCTTTTCAAAATCAAACTTTGCACCGGCCTTGCTTACGCGCTCAAGCGAAAATCTCTCTATTAATTCGTCTAACGAAAACATTTCCTGGTCGGTACCATCGTTCCAGCCAAGGGTGGCCAGCAGGTTTAAAAACGCTTCGGGTAAAAAACCAAGCTCGCGGAAACCGGCGGTCAACTCGCCTGATTTTTCATCAAACCAGTTCATAGCATATACCGGGAACCCCAGGCGTGCACCATCGCGCTTACTTAGCTTGCCGTGACCGTCGGGTTTTAGTATCAACGGCAAGTGCGCCCATTGCGGCATATCGGCCTTCCAGCCTAAATACTCCCACAATAATAAATGCACCGGGGCGCTTGGCAACCATTCCTCACCGCGGAAAGCATGGGTAATTTTCATCAGGTAGTCATCAACCACCACCGCTAAGTGATAGGTTGGCATGCCATCGGCCTTTAGTAATACCTTATCATCAACCTGGTTAGTTTCAAAACTTACATGGCCGCGTATCATATCGTTAAAGCTAACGCGGTCATCGGCAGGCATTTTTATACGGATAACATGCGGCGTGTGGGCATCCAGCAGCTCGTCAACCTGATGTTGGGTTAATGATAACGAGTTACGCAAGCTATTGCGATAGGCAAGTCCATATTGAAAATTAGGGATTTCCTTGTGGTTTTTATCCAGTTCTTCAGGGGTATCAAATGCATAATAAGCATGCCCCTCGCGCACCAGCTTTTCGGCATATTCGCGATAAAGTGCTTTGCGTTCGCTTTGGCGGTATGGCGCATACGGGCCGCCGGCAACGGGGCTTTCGTCGGGAGTTAACCCGCACCATTCCAGGCAATCTAAAATATATTGTTCAGCGCCCTCTACGTAGCGGCTTTGGTCGGTATCCTCAATCCTTAAAACAAAATCGCCGCCATTTTTTTTGGCGAAAAGGTAATTGAACAGCACGGTACGCACCCCACCCAGGTGTAAACCACCCGTTGGACTCGGCGCAAAACGTACCCTAACTTTTTTATCAGACATAGTGGGGCAAAGATAAGGTTTAGTTTTTAGTCCGAAAGTCGGGAAAGTCCGTAAAGACGGAAAGATAGAAAAGTGGTTTTGGAGTGACGAAGTCCCTCTGCCTTGAATTGTTGTCATTCACCTCCTCTTAACAATATAATAACTAACCCCTGTTCTCCAACCTCTAATCACTAATCGTATATTTACAATTATGAAACTTCGTATACTTGTTTTAATCAATGCGGCAGCGGTTGCCGTCACACTTTCGATTGTAAATTATTATTTTCAACATAGTTGGTATAATGTGGCCCTCACATTTTTTATCACCATAGTTACCAGCTTTTTAGTTTTTTATTACCTGATAGAAAAATACGTTTACTCAAAAGTAAAACTGATTTATAAACTTATCCATAACCTTAAATTAGGCCGCGATTTGCGCGACGCGCTTGGCGAGCACGTAAGTGCCGACCCGATAAACGACGTAGAAAACGAGGTTAAGGAATGGGCCAAAGAAAAGAAAAGCGAGATTGATGAGCTGCGTAAGCAGGAAAAGTTCCGCCGCGATTTTTTGTCAAACATCTCACACGAGTTTAAAACGCCGCTGTTTGCCATACAGGGTTACATTGAAGCTTTGCAGGATGATGATTTTGAGGATAAAGACATGGCCAAGCAGTTTTTAGCAAAAGCATCAAAAAACGTCGACCGTTTGAGCTACCTGATAAAAGACCTGGACGAAATATCAAAGCTCGAGTCGGGCGAAATACCTATAAACCTAACCCGTTTTAAAATAAACGATCTAATAAAAGAGGTTTTTGAATCATTTGAGTTGAAGGCCAGGCAGCACAACATCAAATTGATCTTCAAACAAAAATACGACGACCCGATATTAGTAAACGCCGACCGCGAAAAAATACGGCAAGTGCTGGTTAATTTGATTGACAACTCGTTTAAATACGGCAACGAGGAGGGCAGCACAGCCGTAAGCCTTTTTGAACTGCACGACCAGGTGTTGGTTGAAGTTACCGACGACGGCATTGGCATTGAGGAAAAATTCCTGCCAAGGCTGTTTGAGCGCTTTTTCCGTACCGACACCAGCCGTTCCAGGCAGATAGGCGGCTCGGGTTTGGGCCTTGCCATTGTTAAGCATATTATTGAGGCGCATGAGCAAACCATTAACGTGCGTAGCACCGAGGGGCTTGGTTCAACTTTTGGCTTTACACTACAGCGCTCAAAGCAGACTTTACATTTACCTAACATACCAAATCTAAAAAATTAACATTAACTTAACATTGCAAAGTTACCTTTGCTGAAACCCATGTTAAGTTATGTCACTAAACAGCATTTTCCAATACTTTGTACCAAAGGATAAAAAGGTATTTTTTCCACTATTTGAACAGGCAGCAAACAACGTTGTAACAATGGCAACCATATTGGTTGAGGCCGTAAATTCAAATAACCCGGCTACCCGCGAAGAGCTGTTTAAACAAATTGACAAACTTGAAAACAAGGGCGACGAAATAACCCACCAGGTACACCTTGAACTTGGTAAAAACTTTATCACCCCGTTCGACCGCGAGGATATTCACTCACTTGCGTCAGCTATTGACGATGTTGCAGATTATATACAAGGCGCGGCAAACCGCATGAACCTTTACCGCATTGACGATTATAACGAACACATCCGCAAACTATCAGACCTTACACTTCAAGCCAGTATCGACCTTGAAAAAGCCGTTCGCGAACTAAAAGACCTTAAAAACGTACGCGCCATTGCCGACTCGTGCATCAGGATTAACAGCGTTGAAAACCAGGCCGATTATGTGTTTGACCGGGCTGTTGCCGACCTTTTCCTCTATGAAAAAGACGCTATCCGCCTTATTAAATACAAAGAAATTTTATCAGCCTTAGAAACCGCTACGGATATGTGCGAGGATGCCGCGGATGTAATGGAGTCAATTTTAGTTAAAAACGCATAAAGTAAATGGTTACTACTACCCTCGTTGTTATTGTTTGCCTTGCGCTGATTTTTGATTACACTAACGGTTTTCACGATGCGGCAAACTCTATTGCAACCATCGTATCAACCAAGGTTTTAACCCCATTCCAGGCGGTGATGTGGGCTGCTTTTTTTAACTTTTTGGTTTATTTTTTTATAAAGGACCATAAGGTAGCCAAAACGGTATCAAAAATTGTTGTCGAAAACTATATTACCCTGCACGTAATATTAGCCGGATTGATAGCCGCAATTTCGTGGAATTTAATAACCTGGTGGTTTGGTATTCCTTCAAGCTCGTCACATACACTTATCGGTGGCTTTGCCGGTGCCGGCATAACTAACGCCTTATACATGGGCGCAAGCGGCCTGAGCGCCGTAAATATGGATTACATCCTAACCATACTGGCCTACATTGTATTGGCGCCGGTAATTGGTTTGGTAATGGGGTACCTGGTAACTGTTTTAATATTGCATATATGTAAAAACGCCCGCCCCGCTGTTGCCGAACGTTGGTTTAAAAGATTGCAATTGGTATCATCTGCAGCCTTGAGTTTTGCGCACGGTGGTAACGATGCGCAAAAGGTAATGGGTATTTTATACGTAACTATTGTTACTGCCAAAATAATAAAACCGGGCGATACCATGCCTGATTGGATTCCACTGGCATGTTACTCGGCGATTGCGCTTGGCACTTTGTCCGGCGGCTGGAAGATAGTAAAGACAATGGGGTCGAAAATTACCAAGATTACACCGCTTGAAGGCGTAAGTGCAGAAACGGCAGGGGCTATCACTTTGTTTTTCACCGAACGCTTTGGTATACCGGTATCAACCACGCATACTATTACAGGTTCAATAATTGGTGTTGGCTTAACCAAGCGCCTTTCGGCTGTGCGCTGGGGTTTAACCATAAACATTATCTGGGCCTGGGTAATTACCATCCCTATATCAGCGCTGATCGCTGCCGGTGTATTTTCATTGTTACGCGTTTTTGTTAAATAGCCTTTCTGCCAAAATTTACTTAATTTGGCGGTGATAAATAGTACTATTTAACTATCCATAAACCCCTACCGTGATGAAAAAAGCCCTGGTACTCATCCCCGCATTAACGTTGTCTTTTATATTATCAAGTTACAACGCACCTGTTAATTCAACGCCGGCAAGCACTATTCAACTACCAATCCCATCATCATTAGATATGGGTAAAGCCCTCAAACAGGCATTGCAGCAAGGCACGGCAAAAAGCTCCGACCAGCTGTCGGCATTAAATGGTTATTTTGGCAACGCAGCTATAAAAATTCTCTTCCCGCCGCAGGCACAAAAGGCTGAGAAAACGTTGCGCAGCATTGGGCTCGGCAAGTTATGCGATAACGTCATCCTGTCGCTCAACCGTGCTGCTGAAGATGCAGCCAAACAGGCGAAACCCATATTTATTAATGCCATTACCCACATGACGCTGCAGGATGTCTCAAACATCCTGTTAGGCAACCAGGATGCAGCAACGCAATATTTTAAGAAGACTACTACTGACCAATTAACGGCATCGTTTAAACCGGTTATTCAGACCAGCTTAGATAAAACCAACGCCACAAAATACTATGGCCAGGCGGCAGCCGAATACAACAAGGTTCCGTTTGTAAGCAAAATGAACCCCGATATCAGCGCCTACGTAACCCAAAAAGCTATCGACGGACTGTTTCACGAAATTGCTTTAGAGGAATTAAACATCCGCAAAAACATTGGCGCCCGCAGCACACCGTTGCTTCAGAAAGTATTTGCTTTTGTTGATCAGAAGAAGAAATAGCGGTTAGAGATTGGTTGATTAGTTAATTAGCGGTTAGAACATTCGCGCTGGTTGACAAACAAATCTTCGGAACACTTGTTGGTAACAACACCTTCAGGGCAGTAAAAATTTTGCTTATTTTGGCGGTGATAAAATTATTCTCCCTTAAAACTTCCGAAATGAAAAAAACACGTATACTAATCCCCTTCCTGGCTATATTAATAACATTATCGAGCTGTGATTCGCTTAACCAGATAGCCCAGGCAGGCGTAGGTGCTGCAACGTCTGGCAATCCCACAAATATTGAAATAGGCAACGGCTTAAAAGAGGCCTTACAAATTGGCACCTCAAAAAGTTCCAACCAGCTTTCGGCCGTCGATGGATTTTTTGCGAATGCCGCGGTAAAAATCCTTTTCCCACCCGAGGCACAAAAAGTTGAAAAAACGTTGCGCAGCATTGGCCTCGGTAAATTGTGCGATAATGTTGTCTTGTCGCTTAACCGCGCTGCCGAAGATGCAGCTATACAGGCCAAGCCCATTTTTATAAAGTCTATCAAGCAAATGACGCTTACTGATGTGGCCAACATTTTGCTGGGCCGCCAGGACGCAGCCACCCAATATTTTAAACGCACCACTACCACGCAGCTAACTGCATCGTTTAAACCCGTTATACAAGGTAGCCTGAACAAAGTGGGCGCAACAAAATACTATGGCGATGCAGCAAACGAGTATAACAAAGTGCCGTTTGTTACCAAGGTTAACCCCGACATCAGCGCCTACGTAACCCAAAAAGCTATCGATGGCCTGTTTTACGAAATTGCGCTTGAGGAGCTTAACATCCGCAAAAACATCAGCGCCCGTACGTCGCCATTGCTGCAAAAGGTATTTGCCTATGCTGACAGGAGTAAGAAGTAGAGGTTAGTTAATTAGAGGTTAGTGATTGGAGATTAGGAAGAACTTTCAGAGTTATTCACGGTTGTGCGTCCTGTATCCAGTAGCGCTAACTATTTTTTCCTAATCTCTAACGTCTAATTAACTAGTCTCTAATGGTAAACCTCACGTTCAACTTAACCAACTGTGGTTTGCCGCTGCTGTTGCCATTCCATTGAGGGCCGTTGCTTATTAAATCAATGGCTTTTTTATCAGTGGCTGCACTTACGCTGCTGGTTACTTTTATATCGCTGATGCCGCCATTGGCTGCAACCATAAAGGATAGCTTCACCGTGCCTTTTAGCCCGTCGGGCGATAAGGCATTTTCTTTTAGATATTTATTGAAGTTAACCCAGCCATCTTTTGGGCGCGCGTTTAACGTTGCCTGGTTACTGTTCACAACCACCACTTCGCTTAGCGAGCTGCTATTTGGCTCCAGCCCAATCGTTTTTAATGAGTCGCTGTTGCGGGCATCTATTTTAACAGTGTTATAGCCTACAAAACCAATTTCCACTCTTGATTTTGGACTATCTACCTTTACCGAAAACCGGCCGTTATTATCGGTAAGCGCCCCATAACTTTTACCATTTACCCTTACCGATGCGCCGGGCAGCGGCATCTTGTCTTTATTATCAATAACCCGGCCCTGTAATATAACAGGTTGTTGCTGTGGTGAACTGAAGGGCGATAAGGCGGGTGTTTTTGACACACCCAATGCCTTGCTTTGCAATCCAATATCGGTAGTTGCTGCCGGTTTGCTTTTATAGTTGTAGGCGTACTGTCCGCTCGAAGTATCAATAGGCGCGGCTTTCTTCTTCGAACTGTAGTCCATCACAACCATTTCATTTAATGGCGTGGTGTCCTTGTCGGCAGCATCATCCTTATTTATTTTTACTTCTTTGAGCGCGATATTTTTGTCGTAAAAAGCCATATCGGGAGCGGCTGGTGCAGCAGGAGCCGGCGTGCCGGCTCGTCGTACGGTTGTCGTCCGCTTTGGCAGTGCTGGCCCAGGAATGTTTTCTGCCAATTGTTTTGCGCTCGTAGTATCCTTCGCCAATGGCTGCACGGGTGATGTTTTAACAGGCGGCTTTTCTAATTTCGCTAAAGGTTTTACCAATTGTTTCGGACCATTGCTTAACCACAGCCACCCTATAGTAAACACAACCAACACCGATGCTGCAATAGCCAGCCACCTGAACGGTATAATACGGCGTTCTTTACGCTCAACACGCTGCTGTAAGCGACTGCTTAAATCGACAATATTATTCTGCTGGTCGCGACCGGCATGTTCATAACCTTCAAGGGCATCCATTAAGAAAGGGTCGTCCTGTGCGCGGGCCTCCAGTTGGTGCATGGCACGGGCGTCAAGTTCCCCTTTCAGGTACTTCCTTATTAGCA
>JBDUDE010000161.1:0-10361 GCA_040003105.1 Mucilaginibacter sp.
TGTCATTACTGCGATTTTCATTTTAGCACATCCTTAAAATATAAAGATGAATTACTGCAGGCGTTGATAAAGGAAATAAACCTGCAAAAAACTTACCTGGATAACGAAACCATTGAAACCATTTATTTTGGCGGCGGCACGCCCTCAATATTGAGCGCCAATGAGTTTAATACGATTATCGGCACTATAACAAGCCTGCATACCGTTGCAGCAAATGCCGAGATTACAATAGAGGCTAATCCGGACGATTTAGACAAAGCCAAATTACAGGCATTAAAGCAAACTGACGTCAATCGCTTCAGCATAGGCATACAATCTTTTTTTGACGATGATTTGGCCTGGATGAACCGGGTACATCGCGCTGCAGAAGCTGAAGCCTCGGTAAAAAGGGCGCAGGATATTGGTTTTGAAAACATAACGGTCGACCTGATTTACGGTTACCCGTTGTTGAGCGATACCAAATGGAAACATAACCTGGACAAAGTTTTTGAACTTGATATCCCACATGTATCCTCTTACTCCATGACCGTTGAGCCGCAGACCGCACTGGCATCCTTCATCAAAAAGAAAAAACAGCCGGCAATGGATGAGGAGCAAAGCGCCGAACAATTTATTGTACTGATGGATGCCATGCAATCTCACGGTTTTGAACATTACGAAATATCAAACTTTTGCAAACCGGGCCATTACTCAAGACACAACTCCAATTATTGGCGGGGCGTAAAATACCTGGGCATAGGCCCATCGGCACACTCCTACAATGGCGAAACCAGGCAATGGAACGTGGCCAACAATGCGAAATACATGCAATCGCTCGAACAAGGTGAAATCTCCGCCGAAACAGAAATACTTACTGAAACCGACCGCCTAAACGAATACATCATGACATCCCTTCGCACCATGTGGGGATTAGACCTGAAAAAATTAAACACCATTGCCGCCGGCGCCGAAAGTGAGCTAACCAAAGCTGCCCAACGCTATTTCGAAAACGGCTGGATTGAGCAAAAAGACAGCATTATTACACTCACAAGTGCTGGCAAACTTTATGCGGATAATATTGCCGGCGGGCTGTTTTTTTAGTTAAAGCAGCAGGCTCCAAACGTTACATTTTCTGTCAACATATCTTTTCACAAACGCGGGCGTTAAGTACGTAATTAGCTACTTTTTGGTTTAAAACTCCTTAAAACTTAGGGCTATGCGAATTAATGTGGTCATAAAAACCGCATGGAAACCCAGCGCGTATCTTCCTCCAAACAACATTATAATCACATGAAAAAATTAATAATCGCGGCCTTTGCAGTAGTAGCTATTGCAGTAGCGCCAAAAGCAAATGCGCAAACCAAAATGGTTGGCGGCGCAGCAATGTACCCTACCAAAAACATTATCCAAAACGCAGTAAATTCAAACGACCACAAAACTTTGGTTGCTGCTGTTAAAGCAGCCGGGCTGGTTGAAACCCTTGAAGGCGCAGGCCCCTTCACCGTATTTGCACCAACCGACGAGGCTTTTGGAAAGCTGCCCGCAGGCACCGTCGACAACCTGGTAAAGCCTGAAAACAAAGCTACTTTAACCAAAATTTTAACTTACCACGTAGTTTCAGGCCGTTTAAGTGCCAAAGAATTGTGGGCACAGGTAAAAGCCGGCAATGGCAAAGCCGAATTAAAAACTGTTCAAGGCGGCACCTTAACCGTTATGGCAGAAGGTAAAAAACTGTATTTAGTTGATGAAAAAGGCGGCAAATCGTGGATAACCATTGCTGACGTGTTTCAGAGCAACGGTGTAATACACGTAGTGAATACGGTCCTTATGCCTAACTAAGATTTAGCTGTTGCTAATTCGCAGTTGGCGGTAAACATTTTAATAATAAACCAGCAGGCCGTTTCAAATTGAGATGGCCTGCTTTGTTGTTGCGGACCTTCAGCCAAAAATAATTTTTAACAATTTGTTAATACAACAGGCGGGATTATTTCGTTATTTTGTTGACTTTCCGGTACATGAGTTTTTATTTAAACTTTTATTAACAGGGAATCAACACAAGATATGAGCTTTATTCTTCGCCCTATTGATACTGTAGAAAACATTACCCCTGCCGATTTCACAGCCAACTATTTAAAGCCGCGCCGCCCACTGGTTATTAAGGGTTTAACCAACAATTGGGTCGCCCGCGAAAAATGGACCCCTGAATATTTAAAGAGCGTTGTTGGCGGCAAAGTAGTACCACTTTATGATAATTCAAAGGCCGACCCATCCAAGCCTATCAATTCATCGGCCGCAGAAATGCCCTTTGATAAGTATATTGACCTGATAATGTCGGAACCAACCGAGTTGCGGATATTTTTCTTTAATATTTTTAAACAAGCTCCGCAATTACTTGAGGATATCGCTTTCCCGAAAGAATTAATGGGCGGCTTTTTAGAGAGCATGCCATCCATGTTTTTCGGCGGCTCAAATTCGGTTACGTTCTTACATTACGATATTGATTTACCACATATTTTTCACACCCATTTTGGTGGTAAAAAACATGTGATATTGTTCGAGAACAAATGGAAACGCAGGCTTTATTGCATACCAAATGCTACTTATGCATTGGAGGACTATGATGTACTAAACCCCGATACCGAAAAATTCCCGGCCCTTGACGGCGTAGAAGGTATAGAGGTATTTTTAGAGCATGGCGACACCTTATTTATGCCAACCGGCTATTGGCACTGGATGAAATATGTTGAGGGAGGCTACTCGCTTAGCCTGCGCGCGTGGGATGCATCTATAAGCCGCAAGGCAGCCAGTATTTACAACCTGGCCATAAAAGGCGGGTTGGATAGTGTGTTAAAAATGGCGTTTAAAGCTAACTATGCGCAATACCGCGAAAAATTGGCGGTTAAATGGGCAAACAGGGAGTTGGCAGCGGGGAAACCATATTGAGTCCACAGATATTCAATTGCTTACCAATAAATAAAACTGTAAATTTGTCCACATGAAAGCAAGCGTAAAAACACTGATATTTTCGATTATGTTTTGCATGGCGATAATAAACGCCAAACCGGTTAAGGCCCAGTGCGCCCAGTGCGCGGCCACGGTTGAAACCAATACCAAAAATGGTGGTAGCGCTGCCAGGGGATTAAACAAAGGCATTTTATTTTTACTTTTCGCCCCCTACCTTGTGGTAGCCACGGGTGGATATATCTGGTATAAAAATTATCGCCGCAAAAATGTTAGCCTGGATGTACGCGACGAAAAGTTGAATCTTAATTAGTTCATAGTTGATGGTTCATAGTTCATGGCCGAACGCATAGCGAACTATTTACTTCTCCTTTTTTACTATGAACTATGAACCACCAACTATGAACTACTAAATGGCCGAAACACCAAAATCATGGGCAATGCTGCATACCAAATGCCCGCGCTGCAGGCGGGGGGCTATGTTTAGCGGGGGGATGTACAATTTCGGCTCAAATAAAATTCATGAGGTCTGCCCGCATTGTAACTTACACTTTGAAATTGAACCGGGCTATTTTTATGCCGCAATGTATATAAGCTACGCACTGAATGTATTTGAAGGATTTGGCATTGTTGCGCTTACCTACCTGCTTACCCATAATGCCGATTCGCCGTGGCTTTATACCGGTACAATTGTAGGCGGGCTTTTTGCACTTTCGCCTATAAATTTCAGGTATTCCCGCGTTTTGCTTTTATATTTGATGTCACCTAAAATAAATTACCAGCCGCATTTAGATATTGATGATTCAACGCCATACCTTTGATTTTTTAAAAGACCTGGTTGAAAATAATAACCGCGAATGGTTCCAGGCCAATAAAGAGCGCTACGATGCGGCCCGCGAAAATGTGATAAATTTCACCGCCGAACTGCTAAAACTGATGCACAAGGTGGACCCTGGCATTGACACGGCGCTTGATGCCAAAAAATGCGTAATGCGCATTTACCGCGATATCCGCTTCAGGAAAGACAAAACACCCTACAAAAACACCTTTGGTGTTAGCATACCAACCAAAGGTGTAAGGCTTGGCGGCACAGAATATTACCTGCAAATTGCACCGGGCAATTCGTTTATTGCCGGGGGATACTGGATGCCTGAGACTACACATTTAAAAGCGATACGCCAGGAAATTGACTATAACGCGCACGAACTGAAAAATATAGTCGACGATGCGGCGTTTATAAAACTATTCGGAGAGTTCAGGAAACAGGAAGCGCTTAAAACTGTGCCGCGTGAATACGGTGCCGACCACGAAAACATCGACTTACTGAAACTTAAAAGCTTTGTAGCCTTCCACCAGTTTAAGGATGAGGAACTGATGAAAAAGACCGCGCCCGAAACTATTGCTACCATATGCAGCAAAATTTATCCGCTAAATGTATTTTTAAATAATGCCCTCACCTAAAACATTTAACAGCCCTAATATGAAAACCAGGAATATTTTATTTGCCGCCGCCTTGTGTTTAGTACTTCACTCCTGCGTGGTAATGTCACCAAAAAAATATAAAGCATTAGTTGCCGAGCGCGATTCACTATCCATGCGTTCAAATGCTTTGTTTGACACCGTTGCTGTGCTACGCGCCGATACCATGCGCCTGCACCGCGAAATACGTGAAGCACAAGGTGCAAACGAATCGCTGAAAGGCACCTACAACGCCTTGAATGACAAGTATAATGCGTTAAATAATAATTACAGCGCAAGCTCATCGAAAGTTACCGCATTATCGTCAGACCTTAAGAAACGCGAGGCCCGCTTAAAGGAAGTTGAAGACGCGCTAAAGAAACGTGATGAGGCTACAAATGCACTGCGCGATAAGCTGCAGAAGGCGCTGCTTGGTTTCCAGGCAAATGGGCTTTCGGTTGATATCCGCAATGGCAAAGTGTACGTGTCACTAACTGATAAGCTGTTGTTCCCGTCGGGCAGCATCGTAATAGATGCGCGTGGAAAGCAGGCATTGACACAATTGGCGGCGGTGCTTAATAAAGAAACAGATATCAATATTGCTGTGGAAGGCCATACGGACGATAAAAAAGTAATTAATCTCGGGCAGATAAAAGATAACTGGGACCTGAGCGTGCTGCGGTCCACCTCGGTTTGCCGCTACCTTACCGAAGTAGAAAAGATTGACCCGAAAAGGCTAACCGCAACCGGCAAAAGCCAATATCAGCCAGTTGACCCCGGCACCACTGCAGATGCACTTTCAAAAAACAGGCGGATTGAAATTGTGCTGAGCCCTAAGCTGGATGAGATATACAATTTGATAAAACAGTAACACGATTAAAGGATTTTTAGGATAATCAGGATTAAAAAGCTGGTTATCCTTGAAATTCAATCCTAAAATCCGTTAAATCTTAAAAATCTTAGTTTAGAAGGGGCTTATAAAGTCTTTGAAAGATGGTAACAATTCGTCTTTAGGCGACAACAATGTTTCGCCGGGAAGCAGACCCCAATCGATATTGAGCGTGGTATCGTTCCATATTACCCCGATTTCAGAGGCTTTGTCGTAATAATTGTTTACCTTATACGTAAAAATTGTATTGTCTTCCAATACAGCAAAACCATGTAAAAAGCCGGCGGGTATCCAGAACTGTTTTTTGTTTTCGCCGCTCAGTTCAATAGAAAAGCATTTTCCATACGTTGGCGAATTTGTGCGAATATCGACAGCTACATCCAATACCCTGCCGCTAATAACGCGAACCAGCTTGCCTTGTGCAAATGGGTCGGCCTGGCCATGCAGGCCCCTTACGGCCCCCTTGTGCGAGAAGGATTGGTTATCCTGTACAAAATCGACAGCTATGCCTGCTTCGGTAAATTTGGCTTTGTTATAGCTTTCGTAAAAATAGCCGCGGTCATCATTAAAAACGCGTGGCTCAATTACCAGCAAGCCCTTTATATCGGTTTCTATTACGTTCATTAGTCAACGGTTTTCATCAGGGTATTAAAAATCACAAACTGGTTTTCAAATTCCTGGTTGTGCATATCCTGCAAACGGTGTAAATGCCGGGAATAAAATTGATTAAAATCCTCGATTGTTACTGCGCGGTATTGTACGCAGTAGGTAACGCCCTCGTTTGGCGAATCAATAACCGTAAGTACCTCGTAGGATTTAAAATGCCCGGTTTCCATTACTGCAGGGATATAAATTTCCTGCATCCAGTTCAGCCATTTTTCGTGGATAGATTCTTCCACAATTACGGTATCGTTAAATATAATCATCAGGGCAAAGGTAGTATTTTGGTTGGAATTTAGTCCGAAAGTCGGAAAAGTCAGTAAAGTCCGAAAGACAAAAAAGACGCCAACCAAACTAAATCAACTCATTCAACCTAATCAACCACTCACTCACCTACGACGCCGCTTCATTCTTATCCCCCCTTAACGCCCTGAAACGTTTACGCGCCTCGTTAATGTAGAGGCTGCCGGCATAGTCGGTAATAATTTTCTGGTAATAGGTTTTGGCTTTTTCTTTATCGTTTAATTGGTTTTCGTAAATATCGCCCAGCATAAAAACCGCATCATCGGCCCAAAGGTCAAAGCTGTGCTCCTCGGCTATTTTCTTTAACAGCGGCACAGCATCTGCATAATTTTTTTGCTGGATAAAAAGGCGCGCCTTGGCCATTAAAATATCATCAGTAAGTGAATTATTAGGATATTTTACGTCGATGCTATCCAGGGTAGTCATTGCTTTCTCAGGTTGTTCGGCAAAAAGCGCAAGGTCGGCACGGGCATAAATTTTCAGTGCCGCGCCGCTGGTATCGGCAGTAATACTGTCTGATATCAGTAATGATAAGTTTAACGCGTCGTTGGCAATTAATTGTGATGTGGCTGCTTTCAACACATCAAGCTGGCCCTTAGCCCAGGTAAAATCGCCGGTATAATAGGCAAGTTTGGCGTTGCGGTATTTGGCATCCTGGCCAACTGCCGTATTTTTGAAATCTATTTCAACCTGGCTGTACAGTAAAGTTGCATCCCAGGGCTTATTATCAAGTAATGAAACATCGCCAAGGTCCAGCTTGCAACTGGCCAGCAGAGCAGGCTTAACACCGGGTATTTTCACAGCTTCCTCGAGCAGCGCCTTTGCATCTGCAATTTTATGCAGCTTAAAGGCCTGCAGGTTAGCCAGCTTTTGCATGGCAAAAACGGTGTTGGCATTTTTGCCGAACTCAGCCAATAAATCTATATAATCCTTTTCAAGGCTAACCAAGTCTTCCTTAACATACTTGCCTGATGTTACCCTTAAATTTTTTGTATTTATCAGTTCGATTTTAGCTGGGATATATAACGAATTGTCTTTCCCTTTACTAACCAGATACTCATATCCGCGAATGGCTGCATCATAAGCTTCGTTGCTAACCAGCGTACGGCACAGATCAAAAATATTGCTGCCATCATCATTTTGCCGCCTGCTCAGGGCCAGTGCCTGGTTTAGCGCCATATCAAACTGCCGTTGTTGCAGAAACTGCCAGGTAAGCAGTTCGGGGTATATGGTTTGCTGCGGGTCTTTTTGAATACGCTTTAGTAATGCTGCTTTCAGTATGTCATAGTCGGCAGCGCCCTCAAATAAATTCGACATCGTGTTTTCGGCCTGGTTTATAAAAGGTGGATTCGTTGGCAAAAAACTCATGTACTCTTCAACCAGCGCCGGCTTATCACGTTTATAGCGGTAAAGGTTTATCAGTTCGTATGAAAAAATCTGGTCGTTTTGTAACAGTTTACGACCCTGTAAAAAGATTTTTATGGCATAATCAACATTTGCGTTCTGGTAAAATAACGAAGCCAGCATGCTTATCTGTCCCTGGTCGGGTGGCAGGTTTTTTATAAGGTCGTCATATATCGCATTGCCTTTTTCAACCGAGCCCTGCTGCGTGTACGCATTGGCAAGGGTTATGTTATATTGTTTTTCTTCAGGATGTTTGCGCACCATTTTTTTTGCAGTAGCAACAGCTTCGTCAAACTTTTTAAGCTCCAGCAAGCTGTTCATGTACACGGTAAAATACTCCTCGTTACTTTGCTTATACAGCTTTTGGTATATGTCGAACGCTTTTTGCGGGTCGCCATTGGCAGCATATTGCTTGGCCAGCAGTAAGTCATTGTCCTGCGCAAACAGTCGCGGTACAATTGCAAACAGCAATAAAAAACAAAGGAGAGTTTTTTTCATCTTTTCAAAAATATGTTTTTAATTTGAAGATTAGGCGATTTGAAGATTTGGAAATGAAGTACTGTATTAATAACACCAAACGTATTTTTCATCTTCAAATTATCAAATCAACACATTTTCAAATCGCCTGTGGTAAAATTGTAGTGACAGTTTGAATAGATAAAGTTTATTGTATAATTTAACCTGATTAATAAAACACCCGGAGTATACGCTGATGTTAAAACATCTTAGAATATTATCATTTATTTACATAACAGCCATTTTTAGTGCATGCCGGCACCATGCGCGGCAAATACCAATAATTGATTTTTTTAAAACGCCCGAAAAAGTAGTTTATCGCGTATCGCCCGATGGTAAATATCTTTCGTACCTGAAGCCTTATAAGGATAAGCAAAATATATTTATACAGTCGCTGGCCGATGGTAAGGTTCAAATGGCAACTTCGTTTACCGATTATTCGGTCAGGGGCGATTATTATTGGACCTACAATAACGAGATAGTTTTTTTCCAGGACAATATCGCATCCGACGAAATAAAGATGTTTGCACTGGATATCTCCACCTTAAAAACAACGCCTATTATTTCGCAAAAAAAGGTCAGGATCGCCATTTTGGGGCGCGACAGGCAAGAGCCGGATGTTATTACGGTAAGGATGAACAAGCGCGACCCGGCCAACTTTGATATCTACAGGTTAAATATTAAAACCGGCGAGTTGAAACCTTATTTGGTAAACCCCGGCAATATAACCCAATGGTACCCGGATGCAAATGGTAAAATACGACTTGTTAGAGCATCAGACGGGGTTGACGAAAGCATTCTTTACCGCCCAAATGATAGTGCGCCGTTTAAACGCATTATAGCCAACAACTTTAAAACTTCAGTTAGGCCGATTGCCTTTACGGGAGAAAAAAATTATTTCTATGCGTTGTCAAACGTCGACCGGGACAAATCGGCCCTGGTGGAAATTAATGCCGAGGACGGCAAGGAGCGTAAAGTGGTTTTTGCTGATAATAATGCCGACATACAAGGTTGGGACTATTCAAAAAACACACATAAAATTGAGCTGGTATCGTGGGATTCATCTAAACCACAAACCCATTACCTCGACCAGGATATAAAAAGTATTTATAACAAACTAAATACTGAGCTTAAAGGCAACCAGGTGAATATTATCGATAGGGACAGTGCCGAAAACAAATTTATCGTATTTACCTATACCGACCGAAATCCCGGCTCGTATTACCTGTTTGAGCGTAATACCGGAAAGCTTATTAAACTGGGCGACATAAACGCCAACCTGAAAGAAGATGAGCTGTGCGCCATGCAGCCCATCAGCTACAAAGCCAGTGACGGGATGGTAATAAACGGTTTCCTCACGCTCCCGCTTGGCTCCAAAACAACCGACCTGCCAGTGGTAGTAATGCCGCACGACGGACCGTTTTCACGTACTGGCTGGGGCTATAACCCCGAAGTGCAATTTTTAGCCAACCGTGGCTATGCTGTTTTCCAGGTAAATTACCGGGGTTCAACAGGTTTCGGCAAGGCTTTTCATAGTGCAGGCTTTAAAGAGGTTGGCGGAAAAATACAGCAGGACATTACCGACGGGGTGAACTGGCTTATTGCCAACAAAACCGCCAACCCTAATAAAATTGCCATCTTCGGCGGCGGGTTTGGCGGGTTTTCTGCATTATACGGCGTATCGTTCCACCCAAAACTGTACAACTGCGCCATAGTACAGCATGGCCTTATTAACTTTTTTACCTACATAAAAGATGCCCCGCCTTTTTTTAAGCCGATGGTGCAAATGACATATGAGCGCGTAGGAAACCCTGAAACTGATGCCGGGCAATTCAGGGCTATATCGCCTGTGTTTAATACCGATAAAATACACGCACCACTGTTAATTTTCCAGGGCGCCCGTGATGACCGTGCCAACATCAGCGAACTGAACCAGTTTGTACGCGAACTAAAAAAGCAAAACGGCGGCGATAAGGTTAAGTATTTTTTAAAACCGCTGGAGCGCACCATTTTCAGAAATACGGCCAATCGTACAGAAATGTACACCGAAATTGAGAAGTTCCTTGACGAAAATATGAGGGTGAAACAATAAATCCTGTTTTATGACAAAGCAGGCAACCACTTACCGGAAAAACTTCTCTTTAATTATCATTTTCCTGGTATTGATATCGGTGACTTTTATAATCGCCCT